>NZ_JAGQCQ010000106.1:0-10671 GCF_024346275.1 Cyanobium sp. BA20m-p-22 | reverse complement strand
TGCAGCTCCTCGAGCAGCAGGGGGATTGCCTGCTCCACCTGCTCCGCTGTGATCGCCCCAAACTGGGGCAGGCCCCGGCCGGCCAGAAGGGGCGGGACAGCTGTTTGAAGCATGGCGGCTGGGGTGACTGCTCCCATTTCAGCCGATCTGGGCGGTGCTCTGCAGGGCGGTTGCCAGGAGGGCGGTGGCCTGGAGCCGCTCCGCCAGGCCGTTGGTGGTTGCTTCGTAGACGTCGATCGCCAGGCGCGGCCAGAAGCCGATGGCCAGGGTCGGCACCAGCAGGGTGAGGCCGATCAGCAGTTCCCTGGGGCGCATGTCGCCGATGGCTGCCAGGGCCGGAATCCGGGGCCCGAAGAAGACCCGCCGGCAGAGGCTGAGCAGATACACCGGGGTCAGCACCAGGCCGATGGCGGCCAGCACGATCGTGATCACGCGGAAGCCAATGGTGAAGCCGTCGTTGGCGGTGATGCCGAGAAACACGGTGATTTCACTGACAAAACCGCTCATGCCCGGCAGGGCCAAGGAGGCCAGGGAGCTGGCCAGAAAGAAGGCGAAGGTGATCGGCAGGGCCTTGGCCAGACCGCCCATGTTCGGGATTGAGAGGGTTTCGGTGCGCTCGTAGAACACCCCGGTGACAAAGAACATGGCCGCGGCGATCAGGCCGTGGCTGATCATCTGCAACATGGCGCCACTGATGCCGAGGGCATCGATCGCCCCGATGCCAAGCAGCACGAAGCCCATGTGGCTCACCGAGCTGCAGGCGATTCGCCGTTTGACGTTGTCTTGGGCAAAGGCATTTAGGGACCCGTAGACGATGTTGACGATCCCCAGCACCACCAAAGCTGGGGCCAGCTGCAGGTGGATCTCCGGCAACATCTGCACGTTGAAGCGCAGCAGGGCATAGCCGCCCATCTTCAGCAGCACCCCCGCAAGCAGCATCGACACCGGCGCATTGGCCTCACCGTGGGCATCGGGCAGCCAGGTGTGCAGGGGGAACATGGGCAGCTTGACGCCAAAGCCCACCAGGAAACCGAGATAGCAGAGCAGGCCGAAGCTGCCGCCGGGGGAGCGGGTTGAGAGCTCCGTGAGGTTGAAGCTGAAGCTGTCGCCGGAGAAGGCCAGGGCCAGGCCGCTGAGCAGGATCAGCAGGGAGGCAGTGGCGGTGTAGAGGATGAATTTGGTGGCGGCGTACTGGCGCTGCTTGCCCCCCCAGATGGCGATCAGCAGGTAGACCGGCACCAGTTCCAGCTCCCAGGCCAGGAAGAAGAGTAGGAAGTCTTGGGAGAGGAAAACGAGCCCCTGGGCCGAGGCCTGCACGAGCATCAAGGCGAAGTAGAGGCGGGTTTTGCTCTTGATGTTCCAGCTGGCGGCCACCGAAAGCAGGGTCACCAGCCCAGAAAGCAGCACCAGCGGCGCCGAGAGCCCATCGGCCGCCAGGGACCACTCCAGGCCGAGGGCCGGCACCCAGCTCACCCGTTCCACCAGCTGAAGATCGCTGACCGACCCGTCGAAGTGCTGGCTGAAGCACACCAGCATCAGTGCCAGGTCGACCCCCAGGGTGGCCAGGGCCAGGCTGCGGGGCCATTTTGGATCGCTGCCATCGCCTGGCAGCAGGGGCATCAACAGGGCCACCGCTGCGGGGAGCAGCACTATCAGGCTGAGCCAGGGAAAGCTGGCTTCGCTGGAGGCGGCGAGCAGGGCAAAGTTGGCGTCCATCACGGCCCGGTTGCAGGTCTGGGGGTACGTTCGGCAGGGCCGGGATCAGGCACCGCAAGTCTCGGGAGCAATGTATCAGCTGCCCAGGGGGCGCTAGGTAGATCTACCTAGGGCTTCCGCGGAGTAGGGCCTGTTCCTGGGCCAGGCTCGTCCGGGCTGGCCGGGCTCCGGTCGGGCAGGTTCTCCCAGCTGCTGCCCCGGTGCTGGATGGCCAGGGCGTGGGCGTGGGATTCAACCCCGGCCTGGTGCCAGGCCCGCACCATGGCCTGGCCAACGGCCTCGGCCACCGGCCTGGGGCAGAGGGCCAGCAGGCTGGGGCCCGCCCCGCTGATCACGCAGCCCCAGGCCCCCGCCGCGATGGCGGCTTCCCGTACGGCCCGGCCGCCGAGGATCAGGCCCCAGCGGTAGGGCTCGTGCAGTCGGTCGTGCATGCCATCGGTGATCAGGTCGCCGTTGCCCGTGCGCAGGCCCTGCAGCAGCAGGGTCAGGGCCCCCAGGTTGATCACCGCATCGCCCACGGGTATGGACTTGGGCATGGCTCGCCGGGCCTCACTGGTGGTGAGCCGGATGGCGGGGATGGCCACAACCGCCTGCACCTCGCTCGACCACTCGCAGCGCACCACCCGCCAGCGGTGGGAGGCGGCCTTGGCGGTCATGCAGAGCCCCCCCACCAGGGAGGGCACCACGTTGTCGGGGTGGCCTTCGATATCGATGGCCAGCTCCAGTAGCTTCTCGCGGCTGAGGGGCTCCCCCACCAGCGCATTGGCGCCGATCAGGCCAGCCACGATCGCGGTGGCGCTGCTGCCCAGCCCCCTGGCCGGCGGCACGGCCAGCCGCACCCTGGCCTCAAGGGCCACCGGCTCCTCGCCGGCTTCCTTCCACACCCGTTGGGCCGAGCGGTACACCAGGTTGTCGGGTCCGCCGCGCAGGTGGGCCCCCTCGCTGCCCTCAATGATCAGATCAAAGCGCTCGCTGCCGCCCTCTATGCAGCGCATCTGGAAGACATTGTCGAGTTCCAGGGCCGCGCCCAGGCAGTCAAACCCTGGCCCCACATTGGCGGTGGTGGCGGGTACATGAACCAGAACCCCTTGGCCTACCCGGGGGCGCGCCATGCGAACACTACGATTCGGCCCAGTGTCTCAGGCCACCAGCATGCGTGCTCGGCAGGCCGCGCTGAACTGGCCGATCTCCGGATCGATCACGGCCGTGATCGGCATCTGGGCCAGTACGGGAGCCAGCCGGCCCTTGGCCAGGAAGGCTGCTAAAAAGCCGGCAGAGCGGAGCTGATCGAGCAGTTTGGCGGCCGTTCCGCCAGCCAGCCAGATGCCACCGTGGCTGAGGCCAGCCAGGGCCAGATCGCCGCAGACGCTGCCGTAGCAGCTGATCCAGAGCCCAAGGGCTTCCGCCGCCAGGCGATCGCCCTGGCTGGCGGCTGCGGCGACCGCCGCGGGCAGGTCGCTGGGTTGGGGCAGGTGGCAGAGGGGGTGATCCCCGCTGGGATGGTGGCAGTGCAGCAGCCAGCGCGCCAGATCCCCCAGCCCCGTGCCGCTCACCACCCGCTCGATCGACACCCGCTCCAGCCCCAGTTCGCGGCCAAGCCATTGCTTGAGCTCCCATTCGGCCTGGCTGCGGGGGGCGAATTCCCCGTGGGCGGCCTCGCTGGCCATGGCCACCAGGCCGGCCGGGCTGGGCACCCCATAGGCCACCCCGAGGCCCGTGCCAGCCCCGAGCACCAGCAGGGGGGCCTGGTCCTGGGCAGTGCCGGCCCGGATCGGGGCCTGCTGGTGCGGGGCCAGATGGGCCAGGCCGTGGATCAGCACGGCGAAGTCATTCACCAGCTCCACCCGGGGGATGGCGGTTTCGATCTGCAGCCTGACCTCGTCGAGTTGCCAGCTGAGGTTCGTGAGCTGGGCCCGGCCCCCCGCCACCGGCCCCGCCACGGCCAGACAGGCGGCCGCCGGGGGCGGGGCTTCCCCGCCCAAAAAGGTGCGCACCATCGGCTCTAGGCCGCTCCAGTCGGCCGAGATGTAGCGCTCGCTGCGCTGGAGCTCCAGTTCCCCGGCCGGGCCTAGCCGGTAGAGGGCCAGCAGGGTCTTGGTGCCGCCGATATCGCCGGCCAGGATGGCGCTCATGGCTGCAGGCCAGCGGAGCGGGCCGCATTGGCCAGGCTGGCGGCTTCGATCAGCTTGGCCACCGCCATGGTGCCCAGATCCCCCTCGCGGCGGCTGCGCAGGCTGAGGCTTCCCCCTTCGGCTTCCGTGGTGCCGATCACCGCCAGCACCGGGATCTTCATTTGCTCGCCGTTGCGAATCAATTTGGCCAGGCGCTCGCCGGATTGGTCCAGCGTGGCCCGCACGCCGGCCCGCTTCAGCTGGCCCAGCACCTCCTCGGCATAGCCCCGCACCTCATCGGTCACCGGCAGCAGGCGGATCTGCTCGGGCGCGAGCCAGAAGGGGAAATCGCCGGCGTAGTTCTCGGTCATGATCCCGAAGAACCGCTCCAGCGAGCCGAAGATGGCCCGGTGAATCATGATCGGCTGCCGGCGCGATCCATCGGCAGCCACATACTCCAACTCGAAGCGCTCCGGCAGGTTGAAGTCGAGCTGGATCGTCGAGCACTGCCACATCCGACCGATGGCATCTTCTATCTTGAGGTCAATCTTGGGGCCGTAGAAGGCGCCGCCGCCCTCGTCGACCTTGTAGGCCCAGCCCTTGCGCTCCAGCGCCCCGATCAGGCCGTTGGTGGCGAGTTCCCACACGGCGTCCTCGCCGATCGATTTGGCCGGCCGGGTGGAGAGGTTGATCTCGTAGCTGCGGAAATCGAAGGTGGAAAGAATCTGTTCGGTGAGATCGAGAATGGCCACGATTTCAGCTGTGATCTGCTCCGGCAGGCAGAACACGTGGGCGTCGTCCTGGGTGAAGCCGCGCACCCGCATCAGGCCATGCATCACGCCGGGGCGCTCGTAGCGATACACCGTGCCCAGCTCGGCCCAGCGGATCGGCAGCTCCCGGTAGCTGCGCAGGGCTGAGGCATAGGTGAGCACGTGGAACGGGCAGTTCATCGGCTTGAGCTGGTATTGGCGCTCATCCACCTGCATCGGGCCAAACATGCTCTCGGCGTAGAAGTCGAGGTGGCCGGAGGTCTTCCAGAGGCTGATATCGGCCACGTGGGGGGTGTAGAGCAGCTCGTAGCCGGCATCGAAGTGGGCCTGGCGCCAGAAGTCTTCGATCAGCAGGCGCATGCGGGCGCCGCGGGGGTGCCAGAAGACCAGCCCGGCGCCGGCCTCATCCTCGATTGAAAACAGATTCAGATCGGTGCCCAGGCGCCGATGGTCGCGCCGTTTCGCCTCGGCTTTGCGGCGCTGGTGTTCGGCCAGCTGCTCGGGGGTTTCCCAGGCGGTGCCGTAGATGCGCTGCAGCTGGGCCTTGGTTTCATCGCCGCGCCAGTAGGCACCGGCCACGCTTTCGAGCTCGAAGGCCTTGGCGTTGAGCTCGCCGGTGTTGGCCACGTGGGGGCCGGCGCAGAGGTCCCACCACTGGTCCCCCAGGGTGTAGAGGCTGATCGGCTCTTTGATCCCCGCCAGGATCTCCAGCTTGTAGGGCTCGTTGATGGCCTGGATCCGCCGTTCGGCCTCAGCGCGGCTCACCTCTAGGCGCTCGAGCGGCAGTTTCCTATTGATGATCTTGACCATCTCCTTCTTGATCGCCTTGAGATCGGCCTCACTGAAGGGATCGGGGCTGTCGAAGTCGTAGTAGAAGCCGCTCTCGGTCCAGGGGCCGATGGTCACCTGGGCCTGGGGGAACAGCTTCTGCACCGCCATGGCCATCACGTGGCTCATCGAGTGGCGGATGCGCAGCAGCTGCTCACTTTCGCTGGTTTTGGGCAGGGTGATCGCTGCTGGTTCGGGGCTGCTGGTGGTCACGGGCACGAATCGCGCAGCTCAACAGGGCGATTTGGAATCCTACGCAGCGCTCCTAGGCTGGCCAGATGGGACCTGATTCACCATTCCCCTTTCCCCCCTCGGCCTCAGATGGGGAGCTGCTCGATCAGTTGCTGGCTTCCCTGATGGGCGACTTCAGCAGCTGGTTTGAGCGGGGCCTGGTGCTGCTTGACCATTGCCCCGAGGCGGTGATGCCGGCGGAGCAGCAGAGCTCCTTACGCGCCCGGATCGAGCTGGCCCGCAAGGAGCTCGGCGCCGCTACCAGCCTGCGCCAAGCTGCGCCGATCCCGATGGCCCTGGAGATGGAAACCCTCGCTCCCTGGCACCAGCTGGTGGTCAGCGTGTGGGATCTTTCCGCCTCATTGCGTCTCAGTGGCGTGTCCCTGCCGGATCCGCTCGATGACGAGGGGCCTGCACGCCCCGGGACTTAGCCATATGGGCAGCAGTCGACGGCTCCCGCCCCCGGAGCGCCGCAATCTGGCCCTGGCCTATGGCCTCTGGGCCCTCGGCCTGGTGGGGGTCTGCGGGGTGCACCGCCTCTACAACCGCAAGCCCCTCAGTGGCACCCTCTGGCTGCTGACCTTCGGTCTCTGCTTTGTGGGACAGCTGGTGGATCTGCTGTTGATGCCCGAGCTGGTCGACCAGGCCAATGCCAGCTGGTTGCCGCTCAAGCCCAGCCTCTCTGTGGAAAGGCAGTTGGTGCAACTGGCCCGCCGCAGTGGCGCGGCGGGCTTCAGCCTCAACGATGCCCTGTTGGAGCTGGAGCTCCCCGCCGGGGTCGAGAGCCCTGAGGTGCGCCAGGAAATTGAGCGGTTGCTCCACGCCCAGCTGCTCGATGTCGGCAATGACGAGCGGGGCAGGGTTGTGTACCGGGAACCGTGAGCGGCCGGCCGGCTCCGGCGGGTGCGCTCAGCTGGGGGGCAGGAATCCCAGGGCCCGGCGCACCCGCTCGAGGGTTGCCTCGGCCACCGCAGTGGCCCGGGCCTGGCCATCGCGCAGCACGGTTTCGACCGCTCCGGGCTGCTGGCGCCAGTGCAGGTAGCGCTCCTGCACGGGCCGCAGGGCCTCGACGGCCGCGTCGGCCAGCAGGGGCTTGAAGCTGCCCCAGCCCATGGAGCCGCATTCCACGGCCACCTGCTCCCGGCTCCTGCCGGTCAGCAGGGCGTAGAGACCTAGCAGATTGTCGGCTTCCGGCCGCTCCGGGTTGCCGAATTCCAGTCCCATGGTGGGGTCGGTTTTGGCGCGCTTGATCTTCTTGCTGATCAGTTCGGGCGGATCCAGCAGGTTGATCCGGGAGCCCTCATTGGGATCACTTTTGCTCATCTTGGCCGTGCCGTCGGTGAGACTCATCACCCGGGCACCCTGCTGGAGGATCAGGGGTTTGGGCACCTGGAGCAGGGGGATCGGCTCCCCCGCCCCATCCCTTGGCGCGAAGCGGGCGTTGATGCGTTGCTGGGCGATGTCGCGGGCGAGTTCGAGGTGTTGTTTCTGGTCCTCACCCACCGGCACCAGGTCGGCGTCGTAGAGAAGGATGTCAGCGGCCATCAGCACCGGGTAATCGAGCAGACCCACAGACACCTGGTCGCCCTGCTTGATCGCCTTTTCCTTGAACTGGATCATGCGCTCGAGCCAGTTGAGCGGCGTGACGCAGTTCAGCAGCCAGGCCAGTTCGCTGTGGGCGCTGACATGGCTCTGGACAAAAACCGTGGCGCGCTGGGGGTCGATGCCACAGGCCAGGTAGAGGGCGGCGGTGCGCAGGGTGTCCTCGGCGAGCCTGGCCGGCTCATGGGGCACGGTGATGGCATGGAGATCCACCACGCAGAAGTAGGTGTCGTGGCTCTCCTGCAGGGCGACCCAGTTGCGGATCGCCCCCAGCCAGTTGCCGAGGTGCAAGGCCCCGGTGGGCTGGACCCCGGAGAGAACCCTTGGCCGTGGCATCGGCCTCAGCCCTCGCTGGTTTCGGAGTCGGGCTCCTGGGGCTCTGGACTGCCTGGAATCTCCTCGGCCGGCAGGGCCCCATCTGTTTGCTCAGGACTGGGAGGCGCGGGCTTGCTGGGCCGGGCGAAGGGGTCGATGCGGGGCGCGCGCTCCTGGCGGTTGAGCCGGCCATCGCCGGCCCCGGAGCGCCTCTCCCCCTGGGGCCTTTCCCCTGGAGCCCGATCCCCTGGGGGCCGATCCCCCTGGGCCCGCTGCTGGGCGACCAGCCCTTCGAGCTGGCCCTCCTCGAGCAGTTGGGCAACGGTGCGAATCGCAAAGCCCAGGGCGGCCACGGTGGAGCGCAGGCCAAAACTCTCCTGGATGGCCTGGGCTGCCCGCATTTCGTTGTCGCTCAGACGGATCCGGAATCCGCCCGGCTCCCGGTTGCCCGCCGGTCTGTCGCCGCCGGAACGGCCACCCCGATCGGTGCGGGGTTGGCTAGGTGGGGTGTCATCGGCCATCGCCGCAGCCATTGCAATCAGGCGCAAGTGTGCCGCATCGGCTGGCCCAGGGGGGTGAGCCAATGGAGTTTATGGCCCCCTGCCTGGCCGGGCCGGGCCAGCACAATCAGGGGCAGGGCACGGCTGGCACCGGCTTCAAACTGATGCCGATAGGTGGCCAGCCACTGCAGATAGGCGGCCAGGGTCCAGCCGTGGTTGCCCCACTCCTGCTGGCTCCAGAAGTGCCGCAGGGCTTCTTGGCAGGCCGGTTGGCCGAATTCCTGCCAGCAGCGCAACTGGGCCGACCAGGCCGGCTGGCCGGCTGCGATCCAGCCCCGATAGCGCACCAGTTCAGGCGCCTCGCCACTGGCATCTGGCGGCAGAAGCGTCGCCAGTTGCTCCACGGGCACCCGCCGCAGCCGCAGCCAGCAGCGCTCCAACACGGCCACCGGCAGGCTGCCGCACCAGCTTGGTGCGGCCTCCAGTTCCGCGGCCCAGGCCTGGATCAGGCTGCGTTGCCGGCTTGTCAGACCGTCCAGCAGCTCAGCCATGGGTCCCCTTGAAGGTGATCGCAGCGCTGGCGTATTCCCGCGGTTCGAGGTGGATCGTGCAGCGCACCCGGCCGAATCTGGACTCCAGGTGTTCCTCCACTAGCTCGGTGATCCGATGGGCGGTGGGCAGGTCGTTGGCATCCACCACCATGTGCATGTCGATGAACACTTGTTGGCCCAGCACGCCCCGGCTGGCGATGTCGTGGCAGTTGAGCACCCCCGGCACGTCCATGGCCGCCTGGTGAATCGCCTCTGGGGCAATGGCGATCTGATCGACCAGCAGCGGCAGATTGGTGCGCAGCACCGTCCAACACACCCTCACCAGCAATAGGCAGAGGGGGATGGCCAGGGCCACATCCAGCCAGGGCAGCTTCAGCCACACCGCCCCGGAGAGCCCAACCAGCACCACGGCGGTGGTCCAGACGTCGCTGCTGGTGTGGGCTGCATCGGCCTTGAGCAGCTGGCTGCCCAGCCGCCTGCCCTCGGAGCGCTCGTAGCTGGCCAGCAGGATGTTGAAGCCCAGCACCATCAGCAGCAGCCATAACTCCTGGCCCTCGAGCCGCAGGGGTTGGAGCCCGGCACGCAGTCGATCGACGGCCGTCTGCAGGATTTCAAAGGCCGTGAACAGGATGAAGGCGGCGATCGCCAGGGCCCCGATGGCCTCGTATTTGTGGTGGCCGTAGGGGTGGTCCCGGTCCGGTTCGGGATCGGACAAGCCGTTGGTGAGCAGGCCCAGCAGGCTCGAAAACCCGTCGGTGGCGCTGTGCATGGCATCGGCCAGCACCGCCAGCGATCCGGTGAGCAGGCCCAGCACCAACTTCAGCACGGTCATGCTGATGTTGACGGCCAGGGCCACCAACAGCACCCGCTTCACCTGGAGGCGGTTGTCGTTCAGCCCCGGCGCCGGCAAGGCACGCCCCCAACTGAACATCAAGCTAGAAGGTATTGGCGCCGGCGCAGCGCCATAAGTTGAGCTAGAGATGCTTCAGCCCAGCCTGAGCCGTTGAGCCTGCGTCAGTCCATCCCGGCCCCCCTGCGGCCCTGGCTACCGGCCGCGGCAGCGGCCCTGGGGGGGTGGCTTGCCACCGATGCCCTGCTGCGGCTCAGCCACCTGCCCCTCTCCCCCGGCTTCAGCCTGGCGGTTCTGCTGGGGGGAGCCTGGTGGTTGCGCCGGCCCCGCCGGATTCCGCCAGCCCGGGCCACCGATGTGGCCGGCTGGCTGGAGCGGTTGGAGCAGCTGCAGGCCCAGTTCGGCCGGCTGGAGGAGGAGGCCTCCCCCCAGCGGGCCGAGCAACTGGCCGGGCTGCGCGCCGAGCTCGGTCGTGGCGGGCTGCTGCTGGCCCTGGTGGGCACCAGCCCCCCGCCAGCTGAGCTCCAGCCGGTGCTGGTGGAGGCGCTGCGGGGCCCCGAGCCCCTGCTGCTGCACTGGGCCCACCCCCTGCCGGCCTGGAGTGCCGCCTGGCGCTGGCCAGAGCTATTTGAGGCCTGCGATGGCCTGCTGCATCACCTGCGCACGCCCCTTTCGGCCGCCGACCTGCGCTGGCTGGAGGCCCTGCCTGCGGGCCAGCCCGCCTGGTTGCTGGTGCAAACCAGCCAGGCGGGGCCGGCCCTCGAGGCCCTGGCCCTGGAGGTGCGCTCCCAGCTGGGGCCAGGGCTTGCCCAGCAACTGCTGTTCTGGAACGGGGAGCCCCAGGCCCTGGCCGCCAGCCTTGCCCCCCTGGCCGCCCAGCTGGCCAGCGGGGCCCCAGGCCTGCGCCAGGCCCGCCAGCTGCGCCGGCTCGAGCAGCTGCACGCAAGCTGGCAGGGAGATCTCGAGCGCCTGCGACGTCAGCATTTCCTGCCCCTACAGCGCCGCACCCAGTGGCTGGTGGCCGCTGGTGTGGTGGCGGCCCCCCTGCCAAGCCTCGACCTGCTGGTGCTCGCCGTGGCCAATGGGCTGATGCTCAAGGAGATGGCCCGGCTTTGGGATTGCCCCTGGAACCTGGAGCAGCTCCAGGCCGCCGCCGCGGAGCTCGCCAGGGCCTCCCTGGCCCGGGGGGTGGTGGAG
>NZ_JAGQCQ010000105.1:0-10723 GCF_024346275.1 Cyanobium sp. BA20m-p-22 | reverse complement strand
GCCACCTCCTGCGTACCCCTTTGCGCTGGGCTTGAGCAATCCCTGCACCTGCTGGAGGCGGAAGGCACTGCCGAAGAGCGCCTGGCCCTGATTCAGCAGCGCAGCGGCTATCTCTGGCAAGGACTGCAGGCCAACCCCCGGGTCCGCACCCTGTTGGAGCTGCCGCCACCAGCGGGGCTGGTGAGCTTTGAGCTCAGCGGCGAAAATCCAGAAAGGGTAGTGAAGCGCCTGGGTGAACAGGGCATCTGGCTGCGCAGCCTCGACGATCCCCACTGCCTGCGGGCCTGCACCCACATCACCAGCACCGAAGCTGAAATCGAGCAGCTGCTTGAAGCTTTGCAAACGGCCTGAGACGCTCCCAACCCCAAACAAAAAGGGGCTTCCGCCCCTCCTTATCTAGATCCAGCTTGCCTAGATCTAATTGGGATCAAGAAGCCTGGTCGCTGAACACATTGCGGTACACCCAGCCAGCCAGCAGGGCCCCCACAATCGGTGCCAGCCAGAACAGCCAGAGCTGACCCATCGCTTCTACTCCGGCCCAAACAGCCACTGCAGTGCTACGGGCAGGGTTCACCGATGTGTTGGTCACCGGGATGCTGATCATATGAATCAGGGCCAGAGTGAGGCCGATAGCAAGGCCAGCAAAACCAGATGGTGCCAGACGATCGGTGGCCCCAATAATCACCAACAGGAAGAAGAAGGTGAGCACCAGCTCCACGATCAAGGCCGCCCAGAAGCCATAGCCACCCGGTGAATGGCTGCCCCAACCATTTGTTGCAAGCGGGTTGCTGCCAGACATTACTAAATCAAACGCCGGTCCACCGGCCACCACCAGCTTGATGAAGCCTCCGGCCAGCACACCCCCAATCACCTGAGCCACTATGTAAGGGAGCAACTCCGAACCCTTCATTCGGCCGCTGGCCCAAAGGCCGAAGCTGACCGCCGGGTTGAGGTGACATCCAGAGATGTGGCCAATTGCATAGGCCATGGTCACCACCGTGAGACCAAAGGCCAGCGACACGCCCAGAAAACCCAGACCAAAGGGATTGCCCGGGGCAATATCAGCTCCAGTGATGTAAGGGAAATTAGCGGCGATTGCGGCACTGCCGCAGCCTCCCAACACCAGCCAAAAAGTACCGAAACCTTCGGCAAGAAGCTTCTTGACCATCGGAACAGAGGTTGTCACAAAGATGGCTGAAATAACAAGAGAAATGTACCCAGAGCACCTTGCACAAACAAGTCACTGGGTATATTTCGATACATTCAGCCCCTAAGTGGTACGCCGGCGGCGCAGGGCTTTCTCCGCCTCTTCCCGATCGTCGAAATGAACCTTGGTGGTGCCGAGAATCTGGTAGTCCTCGTGGCCCTTGCCGGCGATCAGCACCAGATCCCCAGGTGCGGCAGTGGCGATGGCGGCGGCGATGGCGGCCGCCCGGTCGGCCTCGACCTGAGTGGATCCTCCAGGAGGAATGCCCGCCACCACGTCGGCCAGGATCTGCAGGGGGTCTTCGGTGCGGGGGTTGTCGGAGGTGACCACCACCTGGTCGGCCAGCCGCGCTGCGATGGCACCCATCTGGGGGCGCTTGCTGCGGTCGCGGTCGCCGCCGCAGCCAAACACGCAGATCAGACGCCCCGCCGTGAAGGGCCGGCAGGCCGCCAGGGCGTTTTCCAGGCCATCGGGAGTGTGGGCGTAATCCACCAGCACCGCCGGATCCCCCTGGCCATCACCCACCACCACCCGCTCCATCCGGCCGGGCACGCCGCCGAAGCTGGCCAGCCCCTCGAGCAACCGGGGCAGGGGAACTCCCTGCTGTACCAAGGCTCCAACCGCCTGCAGCAGGTTCATCAGGTTGAAGCGCCCCACCAGGGGCGAGTGGAATGGCCCCTCCCCCGCCGGCGTCCGCAGCACCCCGCGCACGCCAGCTGCGCCGAGCTGCAGCTCAGCGATGAACAGCTCGGCGCTGGGGTCTTCCAGGGAACTGCGCCAGCAGCTCGCGCCCAGCCGGGCCGCCAGCTGGGCGCCCCAGGGATCATCAGCGTTCACCACCGCCCCGCCCGCCAGCAACGGCTCGGCAAACAGCAGGGCCTTGGCCTCGAAGTAGGCCTGCATCGAAGGGTGGTAGTCGAGGTGGTCCTGAGTGAGATTGGTAAACACGGCACCGGCGAACCGGCAGCCCGCCACCCGCTGCTGATCCAGGGCATGGGAGCTCACCTCCATGGCACCGATCTGGGCACCGGCCTCGACGGCCTGGGCCAGCTGGGCCTGGAGCAGGTCGGCGAAGGCGGTGGTGTGCTGGGCGGTGACGCTCTGGCCGGGCCAGCGGTTCACCAGGGTGCCGAACAGGGCCGCCGGCCGGCCGGCGGCGGCGGCCAGATGCTCAATCAGGTGGGTGGTGGTGGTTTTGCCATTGGTGCCGGTGACCCCGATCAAGGTGAGTCGCTGGCTCGGCTGGCCCCAAAACTCAGCCGCCAGCAACCCCGCCCAGCGGGCCAGGGGATCGGCTGCCACCAGCACCCCATCCCCGGGGCCGGGCGGCTGGGCCGCGGCCGCCGCAGGGCTGATCACGGCCGCCAGGGCGCCGGCCCGAAGTGCCTGGGGCCAAAAGCAGCCCCCATCCACCTGGGTGCCTGGCAACCCCACAAATAGGGAACCGGGGCCTACGCGGCGGGAATCGCAACTGATGCCGGCCAGCTCCCCGTCCGGCAAGTCCGCCGGCACCTCCAGACCCACCTGCCGCAGGACCGGATGGAGCAGCTGGGTCATGGCACCAGTTGGCTGAATGGGGTCTTTCTAAGCCTCCTGGCCGAAAAAACCCTGCTTCTGCAACCAAACCTGCAAGCCGGCCCCGGCCAGCCGCGGCGGCACCCGAGGCAACTCCCGATCCCCAGCCGATGAGCGCAGCAGCAACACGGGCACCTCCAGCCCGTAGCGATGCTGCAGGGCCGGCTCGGTGTCCACATCGATCACCACCACTGCCGGTGCAGGGGCCAGGGCGGCCAGCTTCTGGCCAAGGCCCTCACACAGGCAGCAGCCCTTGCGGGTTATCAGAACCAGCGAATTCATCTAATCGGGCACGGGATCACAGCCGCAGGGGGTGAACGGATGGCAGCGCAGTAGCCGCCGCAGGGTGAGCCAGCTGCCGCGCCAGGGGCCATGGCGACTGATCGCCTCGAGGCCGTAGGCGCTGCAGCTGGGGATGAAGCGGCAGCGGGGGCCCAGCAGGGGCGAGAGCCAGCGGCGGTAGAGGCCAATCAAGCCAAGCAACAGAGCCGCCACCAGCCCGGCCACCCCCCCGGGGCCAGCGGCTTCGAGCGACGCCAGCGTCGGCTCGGGCTGCAGCTCTAGGTCGCGCGGCCCAACCGATAGGATCGATCGTTGGCGCATCTAGGTGCGAGCAGACGGGTTTCCCCAGCATGCTCGAAGCCACGGCGCCATGGGGGCCTGTCGCTTCCCTCGTCCTTTGAATACCTCTTCATGTCTCGCTACCGCGGCCCTCGTCTGAGGATCACGCGGCGCTTGGGAGACCTTCCCGGTCTCACCCGTAAGTCCGCCAAGCGGTCTTATCCCCCCGGTCAGCACGGCCAAGCCCGTCGCAAGCGCTCCGAATACGCCATCCGCCTGGAAGAGAAGCAGAAGCTTCGCTTCAACTACGGCATCTCCGAGCGCCAGCTCGTGCGCTACGTCAAGAAAGCGCGCGCCCAGGAGGGTTCCACCGGAACCAACCTGCTGAAGCTGCTCGAGAGCCGCCTCGACAATGTGTGCTTCCGCCTGGGTTTTGGGCCCACCGTGCCCGGTGCCCGCCAGCTGGTGAACCATGGCCACGTGACCGTCAACAACCGTGTTGTGGACATCCCCAGCTACCAGTGCAAGGCCGGCGACGTGATCGTCATCCGCGAGCGCAAACAGAGCAAGAAGTTGGCTGAGGGCAACCTGGAATTCCCGGGCCTGGCCAACATCCCACCCCACCTTGAGCTCGACAAGAACAAGCTCACAGCCAAGGTGATCAGCAAGTGCGAGCGCGAGTGGGTCGCCCTCGAAATCAACGAACTGCTGGTGGTGGAGTTCTACAGCCGCAAGGTTTGATCCTCCTGGATCCCTGTTCAAGCAGCCCTCGCTGCGGCGGGGGCTGCTTTTTTTTGGCCGGCCGATCAACCGGCGTTCGCAAGAACCCTCACGTCCCCTTGCCGATCCCCACCACCTCCCCCAACAGCCCGCTGGCGATGCGCCGCAGCGAGCGGCGGCCCAGGCCCCGGAAGTTCAGCTCGCCCCCCAGCAGCCGCACCGCCAATGGCGTGGCCCGCGGCTGGGCGATGCCGTAGCGGTAGGTGAGGCCGCTCAGGCCGTAAAAGAGCCGCCCCAATCGCCGCGCCGCCTCAAAATCATCGGCGAGCAGGCCATGCACCCGGGCGGTGTGGCTGCAGGGCTGGCCTGCCAGCAGCGCCTCGGCCGCCAGCCGGCCGCTGCGGATGGCATGGAACAGGCCATCGCCGAAGAGGGGATTGATCAGACCGGCCGCATCGCCCACCAGCAGCACCCGGCCATCGGCGCTGTGCAGCGGTTCGGGCCCATCCCAGATGGGCAGGGGATGGCCGTGGCCCCGCAGGCCCCGCAGGCGCTCGGGGGCCACCCCCAGGGCGGCGGCATAGGCCCCTATCGCCGCCATGATGCGGGCGCGGGCGCTGGGGTCGCGGCGCAGGTCCCGCTGGCGGCCGTAGAAGAGGCCGGCGCCGATGTTGAGGTGGTCGGCCTTGGGGAACACCCAGGCGTAGCCGCGGCGCAGGGCGCCGTATTCCAGATGCAGCAGATCCGTGCGCAGCAGCGGATCGGCCGGATCCCAGCGGTGCGGCACCTCCAGCTCCAGGGCCAGGGCGATCCGCGGTGAGCGGCGCAGCCCCACGGCGGCGGCCACCCCTCCGGCGGCCCCATCGGCACCGATCACGGCATCGGCCAGCAGCGTGAGCGCCGCGGCTTCCTGGCCGGCCACCGCCCGCCGCCGCACCTGCAGGGTCACACCGCCAGCAGCGCGCTCGAGGCCGGCAAAGGCATGGCCCTCCAGCAGCTCAACGCCGGCGGCCTGGGCCTGGCAGACCAGGGCATGGTCGAAGCGCGGCCGCTGCACCATCAGCAGCCCGCGCGATTGCTCCGGTGGCGTGCCGGGCGGATCAATCGGCGCCTCCACCGCCCGGCCAAAGCACCAGCTATGGCGCATGTAGCGCACCCGCGTATCCACAAGCGCCTCGGGGGCCAGGTCGAGCAGCTCCCGCTGCACCGGCACCGGCATGCCGCCGCCACAGGGCTTGTGGCGGGGCAAGGGCTGCTTCTCCAGCAGGGCCACCCGCAGCCCACCTCTGGCCGCCACCGCCGCCGCCGTGGCGCCGGCCGGCCCGGCCCCCACCACCACCAGGTCGTAGCGGGGCCGCTGCTCGAGGGCTGGCGGTGCCATCCCCGTCAAACCCCGATCAGGGTTTCCAGGGCCGCCGTCACATCCGCCTGGCGCATCAGCGCTTCGCCCACCAGCACCGCATCGGCGCCAGCGCTCTGCACCCGGTCGAGGTCGTCGCGGCTGGCCAGCCCCGATTCGCTCACCAGCAGGCAGCCCTTGGCTCGGATCTGCTCGCCATAGCTGGCGGTGAGCTGCTCGGTGGTGGCCAGATCGGTCTCAAATGTGGCCAGGTTGCGGTTGTTGATGCCGATCAGCTGCACGCCCTCAAGCGCCAGCACCCGCTCCATCTCTGTGGCGTCATGCACCTCCACCAGCAAGGTGAGGCCGAGGGCCCTGGCCACCTTGAGCAGGTAGGCCATGTCCTGATCGCTCAAGATCGCCGCGATCAGCAGGGCCGCATCGGCGCCGGCGGCCCGGGCCTGAAATAGCTGGTAGGGGCTGAGGATGAAGTCCTTGCAGAGCAGGGGCAGGTCGACCACCTGGCGCACCTGCACCAGCACCTCAAAGCCGCCCTGGAAAAACTGCCTATCGGTGAGCACCGACAGGCAGCTGGCCCCGCCGGCCGCGTAGGCCCGGGCGATGGCCTCGGGGTCGAAATCCTCGCGGATCACCCCCTTGCTGGGGCTGGCCTTCTTGATCTCGGCGATCACCGCCGGCTTGCGACAGGCTGCCCGCAGGGCCGCTGAAAAATCCCGGGGCGCAGGCAGATCGGCCACCTGCTGCTTGAGTTTCTCCAGGGGCACCCGCTCCCTGGCCGCGGCCACTTCACGGTCCTTCTCCCAGACGATTTTCTCGAGGATGTGGCGCGGTTCGCTCTCCTTGTGGCGGATGGCGTACTCCAGATGGAGCACCTTGACCTTGGGGTTGGGGGGGCGGCGACGGAACTCCATCTCAGACCCCCACCAGGGCAGGGTCAATCAGGGCAGGGTCGATAAGGGCAGTGGCGATGGCGGCCGCCGCCTGCTTGTAGCCCGCCTCCACCACCTCGCTGAGGGTGGGATGGGTGTGCACCTCAGTGGCCAGTTGCACCACGCTCTGGCGGCGGGCCACGGCGTTGGCGATCTCCTGAATCAGGTCGGCCGCATGCAGGCCGTAGATGTGGGCACCGAGCACCTCGCCGCTGCTCTTGTTGAACAGAAGCTTCATCAGGCCGTCGCTCTCCAGCTCGGCCAGGGCCTTGGAATTGGCCTTGAAATAGCTGCGCACAGTTCCCAGCTCAAAACCCTCCTTGGCCGCCAGGGCCTTGGCATCGACCTCGCTCAGGCCCACCGAGCTGATCTCCGGGTGGGTGAAGGTGGCCGCCGGAATTGAGCGGTAATCGATCGCTCGGGCGTGGCCGAGGATGTTGTCAATCGCCACGGTGCCCTGGGCGGCGGCGGTGTGGGCCAGCATCATCTTGCCGGTCACATCGCCCACGGCCCAGAGGTGGGGCAAGGGTTCGCCGCCCACCAAAACCCGCATCTGGTCGTCGACCGGGATGAAACCGCGCTCGGTCTCGACCCCCAGCGCTGCCAGGTTCAGCTCGGCGCTGGTCGGCACTCGGCCTGTGGCCACCAGCACCGCATCCACCTCCAAGGTCTCCACCAGCTCCTTGGTGCCCATGTCGGCCAGCTCGATCGTCACCGGGCAGCCGGGCGTCACCTTGCGGGCCAGCAAGCCGGCGCGGGCGTCGATGTCGCGGCCGTCGATCAGCTTGCGGGCGGCCAGCTTGGCGATGTCGGGATCGAAGGTGGGCATCACCCGATCCAGGGCCTCGATCATCGTGACCTCGCAGCCCAGGGCCGTGTACACATCGGCAAATTCCAGGCCGATGTAGCCGCTGCCGATGATCGCCAGCCAGCGCGGCAGCCACTCCAGGCTCACCGCCTCGTCGCTGGTAAAGACGGTGCGGCCGTCGGTCTCGATACCGCGGGGCACAAACGGCTCCGAGCCGGTGGCGATGATCACGTCGCGGGCAGAGTACGTACGCTCCACACCGCTGTCGCTCTCCCGCACCGTCACCCGCTGATGAGCGGCCAGGCGCCCCTTGCCCAACAGAATTGACGCGCCGGCCCGCTCGAGGGTCTTGGTGAGGTTGGTGCGGATCGTCGCCACAAGCTGGTTGGCGTGGTCGGCGATTTTCTGGCGCTCGAAGCGCACCGGTGCAGCATGGATGCCGAAACCGGCTAGGTGCTTGGCATCGGCCAGCTCCCGCACCCGGCCGCTGGCGGCCAGCAGGGCCTTGGAGGGTACACAGCCCCGGTTGACGCAGGTGCCGCCCAGGTCACGGGATTCGACGATGGCGACCCGTAGGCCATGGTCAGCGGCGTGCTTGGCCGCATCGAAGCCGCCGTAACCGGCCCCGATCACGATCACGTCGTAATCGAAACCTGATCCGGGGGAGGGGGCGTTGCTCACCGGGCAGCACTGCGGTTGTTGGGGGCATTCTCCCCCTTCAGGCTCCGGCCTGCTGCCGCAGACGCTCGAGCAGCAGGGGGGCCGCAGCCACCGCCACATTCAGGGATTCCACCGCCGCGCTGTGGGGAATGGTGACCCGCTGGCTGGCCAGGGCCTCCAGGTCTGCAGATACGCCGGCCCCCTCATTGCCGAGCAGCAGCACGGTGGGCCGCCGCCAGTCGAGCTGCCAGTAGGGCAGCGGCTCGGGCGGTCCAGCCCCGGGGCGAACCGCCACCACCAGCTGCAGCCCCGCGGCCCGCGCCGCCGCCAGCCGCTCCCCCAGGGCAGCCCGGGGCTCGCGCCGCAGCGGCAGGGCCAGGGCCGCCCCCGCCGAAGCGCGCAACACCTTGGGCTGGAGGGGATCGGCGCCATCAGCCAGCCACAGGGCCTCAACGCCGCTGGCCAGGGCGGTGCGCATCAAGGTGCCGAGATTGCCGGGATCCTGCAGGCCATCGAGGGCCAGAACCAGGGAAGGCCAGGGGCGGGAACTGGCCTCCGGCGGGGGCGGAAGGGTCAGCACCACCCCATCGGGATGGTGGGTTGTGGCAATGGCCGCCAACACCTCTTCACTGACCAAGTGGCAAATGCAGGCCTCCGGCAGGGCGGCGGCCAAGCCACTCTGCCGGGCCCACCAGGGCGGCGTTGCCAGCAACTCGAGCGGCTGCAGCCCCAGCCGCAGCACCTCCTCGAGCAGGTGGGTTCCCTCCAAAAGCAGCAGACCCTCCTGGATCCGCCCCCTGGCGTGATGGAGCAGCCGCAGCCGCTTTACCAAGGGATTGCGCCGGCTGGTGATCGGTTCTGCGCTGTTCAGCCTGGCGCTGGTCACCAGCTCAGAAGGTCTGATGCCTGCGCACGTGCAACTGGTCCTGGAGCACCAGCTCCTTGCCGTCCAGGTCGAGACCCCGCACCGAAGCAACTTCGCCCTTGAGACCCTCGGCCTGAAGGTTCTGGACCAGCTTTTTGAGAACCATGTCCTCGATGGTTGTCTGGTCGAGGCCCGCGGGGGTGAGGCTCTCCAGAAACTTGCCCAACTTCGAGGCCATCAACTCGGAGGCATTCGAAATCTTGAGGACGATCATAAAAAAAATGCGGATGGGGAGACTTGAACTCCCACGACATTGCTGCCACTAGTACCTGAAACTAGCGCGTCTACCAATTCCGCCACATCCGCGTGGCCGTCGCCGGAACGACCCATAAAAGATAGGACATCAGGGGAGACCCTTCACCACAGGTCAACTCAAGATCAACGGCCAGGGGGGCTCTTGAGATGCAAGCCCAATGTCTTGAGATCAAGCCAGTTCCGCCAGCGTCCGCCTAGACGCCTTCAGCTTTTGTTGTCAATATGCCTCAGCACTAGATGGGCAGCCCTTAGATGAGCTTGAACGCTGTCCAGCCCCGCTCAATTCCCAAAATCATTCTTAACCCCCAGCTGGAGATCAGTGGTGGCCGCAGCCTCAGCGGCGAGCTCCACGTGAGCGGGGCCAAGAATTCGGCGTTGGTGTTGATGGCCACCTGCCTGCTCACCCGCGATCCGGTTCGGCTGCGCAACGTGCCGCCCCTCACCGACATCGCGGCCATGGGCGAGATGCTCACCAGCCTCGGTGGCCGGGTGCGCCGCCAGGGTGACTGCCTGGAACTCAGCGGCGAAGCGATCAACAATTCCACAGCCCCCTACGAGCTGGTGAACAGCCTGCGGGCCAGCTTCTTCTGCATCGGTCCGCTGCTCGCCCGGATGGGCATGGCCAAGGTGCCCCTGCCGGGCGGCTGCCAAATCGGCACCCGGCCCGTGGTGGAACACGTCAAGGGGCTAAAGGCCCTGGGAGCCCAGGTCACTATTGAGCATGGGGTCGTCACAGCAGTCGTCCCCGGCCGGGGCCATCGGCTCACCGGCGGCCGCATCCATATGGACTGCCCCAGCGTCGGGGCCACCGAGACCCTGATGATGGCCGCCGCCCTCGCCGATGGCGAGACGGTGATCGACAACGCTGCCCTCGAGCCCGAGGTGCTGGATCTGGCCGGCTTGCTGATCGCCATGGGCGCCAGGATCCGCGGCGCGGGCACACCCACGATCACGATCGTCGGGGTAGAGCGTCTCCACGGCGCCGACTACGCGGTGATCCCCGATCGCATTGAAGCCGGCACCTTTCTGCTGGCTGCGGCCATCACCCGCTCCCAGCTCCGGGTGTCGCCGGTGATTCCCGAGCATCTCGGTGCCGTGATCACCAAACTCGAGGAGGCAGGCTGCAGCATCGAGCACGACGGCATCGGCCTCACGATCAAGGCCGAGCAGATCAATGCCGTTGACCTGCGCACCCAGCCGTTCCCCGGCTTCCCCACCGATCTCCAGGCCCCTTTCATGAGCCTGCTGGCAACGGCTAGGGGCACCAGCGTGATCACCGAAAATATCTTTGAAAACCGGCTGCAACACGTGGCAGAACTGCAGCGCATGGGAGCCGATATCCGCATGCAGGGCAACACCGCCTTCGTGGAGGGAGTTGCCCGCCTCAGCGGCGCGCCGGTGCGGGGCACCGATCTGCGAGCTTCGGCCGCCATGGTGCTGGCCGGTCTCGGCGCCGAGGGGATCACCACCGTGCGGGGGCTGGAATTCCTCGATCGCGGCTACGCCAACCTGGAGGGCAAGCTCAACGCCGCCGGCGCCCGCATCCAGCGGGTCAGTGGCCATGGCAGCGGCGCGGGCATCGCCGCCTAAGCTCTGTATCGCGGGAGCGTGCCGGAATTGGTAGACGGACTCGACTCAAACTCGAGCGCCTTCGGGTTTGTGGGTTCGAGTCCCACCGCTCCCATCTCGCCGGTTTCCACATCAGCGGTGATGGGAACCTATG
>NZ_JAGQCQ010000104.1:0-10777 GCF_024346275.1 Cyanobium sp. BA20m-p-22 | reverse complement strand
ACCCCTTGCAACGCCAGCCGCTGGGCCAGCCGCCTGGGATGCGCGGCCCACCCCGGCTACGCAGGGGTGGGGATGCCGGGGGAATTACACCACTGCTGGGGACGCCAGCCTGTTCAACCCCGAGAACGCCCAGTATCTCAACTTGAACAGCACCGGTTCCAGCATCTGGAACCTGCTCGAAGCCCCTGCCGAATTGGAAGAGCTGATCTTCACCCTGCAAGCGCGCTATGCCGTGGACCCGGAGACCTGCCGCCATGAGACAGAAGTCTTTGTGGCAGAAGCGCTCAAACGGGGCATGCTCGCAGAAACCCAACCGGCATGATGCCGCTGCTGCGCTGGCCCACCCGACTGTTTGCCTACGGTTTGTTTTGTCTGCTTGATCACTGCATCTGGCTGTTGATCCAACTGCTGCCAGGCCCGAGGCTGATCGGGTTGGCCCGCAGGCGCCCCTGGACACGCTGGCAACTGCAGCTCGCCCCAGCCCGGCAGCAGCTCTGGCGCGGCCGCATGGCTTGGCTGTTGCGCACTCGCTGCCGGCGCGCAGGCTGGGCCAGCACCTGCCTGAGCCGTTCGCTTAGTGGCAGGCTGCTACTCGATCTGATTGGCGTGGCCAATGAGCTCCATCTGGGCATGAGCAAGTTCAGTGATGGCCGCAAGGTGCCCCATGCCTGGCTCAGAGATCCGCAGTCCGGCAGGCTCTACACCCCTGGCCTCACCCCCGGGGCTGGTGCGCCCCTCACCCAGTTCTGATCACCCGCCGCAGGCATGCCTCTTCCGTTGCCCAGCAAAGATCCCCAGCCCCTGGCGGCGGGTCTGTATCGCACCGATGCCTTCCATCGCCACCCCCTGTTTCAGGTGGGATACGAGGTGGTTCGCAGCTGGAACGAGGCCCACGCCCTGCATGGCGATGCCAGGCCGGACGATGTGAACCCCGCCTATGTGGCTGCCCTGATCAGTGGGAACCACAACGCAGAAGCGGCGCCCTACACCCGCATCCGCCGCTTGCCGCGGTCTCACCACGTGCTGGTTGGCAGCGACGGCGCGGTGCTTGCCAGTGCCTATGACCCGCTAGCTGGTGGGGCAACGGCCATGGAGCCAGAGACGCTGCATCAGTTCCTGCGGCAGGGATTGGTGGATCACGTGCAGCAGGCGGTGGGCGGACACCACGGCGTGATCGGCTGCGAGCACAGCAGCGGCCTTGATTCCAATGCGGTGCTTGGGGCCCTGGTGCATGGCGTAGGAGTTGCTCCTGAGCGGCTGCACACCTGGAGCCAGGAAGGCGGCGGTGAGGGAGCGCCCCTGCAGCAGTTCAGGCCGTTTCACCGCTTGCTGCCCGAGCAGTGCCATCGCTTTGAACCAGGGAATGGTGAAGGGGGGCCGGGCATTGATCTGCTCCAGCAGCAGCTGAATGTGTTTGGGGCCCCAGCCCAAATCGGCGGCAATCCCCAGGCGGTAGCGCTGTTACGCCAGCAGGGCTGCTCGCTCGTGTTCAGTGGGTTTGGTGGAGATCAGGCCATCAGCCACAACGCCGCCAATGTGTCCAGTGACCTGGTGGCGCTGGGGCGCTGGCGGGCCTTGCTGCACTGGATGGGCGGCAGGCGGGCGGCATTAAAAACCGCAGGGGGCCGCGCCCTGGCGCTGAGCTATCGCCCCTGGGCAGTGAACAAGGTGCTGCGCCGCACCCGCGACTTCTGCTCCAGTGATGTGTTGAGCCGCACGCTCACCCCTGAGGGGCGCATTTGGATAGGGCAACACCTCAAGGAGCAATACCCCTGGGAGATTGATGGCTACCTGAGGCAGCACCACTCGATTCGCCGGCGGGTGCTAGCCGATTGGGTCGCCGTGCGCGTAGAAGACGAAACCCGTCTGGCGGCCTCTCTTGGGATGGCCAAAGCGTTTCCCCTGCTGGATGAACGCTTGATTGCGGCCCTGCTGCAGCAAGATCCGGCGCTGTTCGGCGAGGGGGCTGGCCGCGGGCGGCTTTTGCACCGCAGGGCTTTTGCACCGTTTCTGCCCCCGTTTCTACGCGACAACCCGACTAAGGACCGCGAGCCAGAGGGCGGCCTAGATCAATGGCGCTCTGAGCTGATCAGCAAGCAACATCAGGCGCTGGAACGCAGCTTGAAGGCAACGAGCGATTGGCATCCAGCACTGGCGAGGTATTGGGATTTGGAGGCGATTCGTCGCGAAACAGAAGACGTGTTGGCCAGCGCTGAGCCGACGATGAAAGGAGTGATGGGCACTAGCCGTGCTCTCGCCACCATGAAGGCCCTCAGCGGCTGGTGGCAAGCGCTCGATGGCTAAGCGCCCAGCACCGCTTGGATGATTAACGCCTGGCGATGGGCTGCTGCCGCAAGCGTTGCAGAGCCTGGATGCAGTGAGGATTGAGCTGCAGCTGCCAGCTGATCCAGCAGGCGCAGGTTTGCAGCTCCCATGGCATTCAAGCCCTTCTGAGCTAACTGCCGGGCGCCTATCGCGTCGTGGCCGCCGCGTTTAAGGCTTCCTTGCAGCGCCAGCTTGAGCATGGTTTGCACTCGCTCAGGGTGTTCCTGGTGGCAACACAGGTGACTGAGCCTCAGACCATCGGGCTCGAGCGTTACGCGTGGTGGATCAAAGGGATGCACGGGTGCTCGTTGGCCCTGATGCTCCACTCGAATGGTTCCCACCCCTTCAACCGTGATCTCCAGGGGCGCACTGTGGGCAAACGGGGTGGAGTGATCGCAGTGGCCGTAGTGGAGGGCTAGATCGAGAACGTCGCGGCGATTGCCGTAGTGGGCAAAACACTCGCGGCTTCCTGCTTGTGCGGCCTTGATCCGCATCGCGCCATCGCTGATCGCATAAGGGGCTCCCTGGTGATGGTGGTTAAGGAGATCAATCAAGGGCATCAGCACCGGCCGGCGCTGCTCTTGTTCAAGAGTGGCTCGCCAACCAAAGCTGCGGGTGGAAAGGAATCCCTCGGCCGCCGAGCGCTCCACCTTGGCCGCATGGCCAGGCTTGAGTGGTGCAAGGGCCGCCGCCACGTTGGCTGAGGCGTCAACAAGCCGGGCAGGATGCTGGCTGCTCCACCAGTGCAACTTGCCAGTGGCGTTATGGAGCTCGACGTGCAGCTGCAGCAGCTCAAACTGCACGGCAGTGGCGGCTGGAGGTGGCTGCAGTAGCTGCAGGGCATCGGCTGAGCCGGTCCATTTGGCCGCCTCAATCGGCAGCAGCAACTCGGCGGGCAGGCTGATCAGTGCGCCGGTTGTTTCTGGTGGTGCCAGCAGGCGCATGGCGCCTTCGTTCACCTCAACCTGCAGCTGGGGATGCCACTGGGCCCCATGGGCAGCGCACAGGTGGGCGATCTCTTCAAGAAGCGCCGTGGCAGCTGGCTGGTCGCTGGCAATCGCGAGCTTCATTCGAACTCGGCTGGTTGGCTGGCGGGCGAGATGGCCACCACACTCCCACTGAGCTGATCCGCCGCGCTGCATTGCCCCGCCGTTGTCTCTGGCTGAAAAGGCGGAGGGCCCAACCCCACCCACCAGCTGGTGCCATCGCTGGCGAGCGACCAGGCCGGTAGCGCTGCCTCGAAGCTCAGCCGTGGCGTTTGGCTGATGCGCAGCCCGCTGGCTTGCACCGATGTGATCTGGCTGCGCCAGCGCTGTGGTGCGCGCTGCTCGCTGGTGAGCAGCAACCAGCCCGCTTGGTTGGCAATCAGATCCATTGCCTGAACGCCGGATCTCAGCGGAATGGGCTGCACCTGGATCGGGCCGGAGTCACCCCGTTTGGCGATGAAGGCCAGCTGGTTTTGGGCTGGGGTGGCCCGCTCAATCCAGGAAAAGCGCTGCCCAGCCCCGGGCACACCTGGCAGCAGATCAGCCGCGCTGATATCTGGGCGCGCCTGCCAAAGGCCATCTGGCCCTAATTGCTGCACCGCCGCAAAACTCCGCCAGCGCCCACCGGCCTGCAGCCAACGCTTAAGGCCTGGCCCTGGCAACGCCTCAACGGCAAACAATTCGCCAGCTAGGGGCAGCAGGGCCGTGGCTCTCCAGCCCGCTAGCCGTTGCACGCTCCAGCGGCGGCCGCCATCGCGCGACACCGCCAGCGCCGAACCATGGCGATCCGTTTCCGGACCGGTGGTCACCGCGTCCGGCACATTGCCGGCAACCACCATCGCTCCTTGGTGCCAGGCCAGGTCGTAGGCGTGAATGAAGCGCGGCAGCCTGCGCTCTTGCCACCACAGGCCGCCAGTGCTGGAGCGGCGGTAGAGATTGCCCCAGCGCCAGCTGCCGCGGGCATCGGCACCGGTGATCCAGAGCTGCTGGCCATGGGGCACAAAGCGGCTGATCTCCTCCTCTGGCAGGGTTGCCTCCTTTAGCCAGCGCCCTTGATCGAGGGCATAGGCCCACACCGGCACAGGGCCTGCGTTAGCCGTAGGCCCGTCGTTGGCGGCATTGCCTAGGCCCACGTAGAGCCGCCCATCGAAAAGGGCGAGATCCCAGGGGGTGCGCGGCAGGCTCTGCCAGCAGGCGGGATAGCGCAGGGCGGCGGGATTGCCCAGGTTGCGGGCCTGCCAGCCTTTGGTAAGTAGGTGCAGCGGGGCAGCCGCCGGTTTGCTGGTGGCTGGTTGCTGCCAAGGCCAGGGGAGGAGCAGTGGCAGGCTGCGCGCCGGCTCCAGCTGGGGCCAGAGCCAGCGGGTTAAGCCAACGCCGGCCATTAAGGTCGCGGCAAGGGCAGTCCACCCCTTCAGCCCCATGCCGCCCGACTTCATCAGCCAGCGCATCCTGCCTCGGCTACAGCGGTGGCGGCTTGTGGCGCGCTTGGCCCGGGAAGCTGGCTGGCGCCACCTGAGCGGCCTGGCGCTGCTGAGCGGCTTGGGCAGTGTGCTGGATATCGCTGGCTTAGGCGTTGGTGTGTCGCTGCTGCTTGGGGCAACCCCAGACACCAGCTGGCAGCTGCCGGTGCAACTCCCCTTGCCGCAGGGGCTGGCGGTTTTGGTGGCACTAATGCTGTTGCGCGGGCTGCTGCAGGCGCTGGCGGCGATCGGGCAGGAACGGCTGCGCTCTGGCTTCACCGATGGCCTGCGCCAGCAGCTGTTCGGCCAGGTGTTGCAGGCCTCCTCCACCCAACTGGAACAGCTGGGGCGGGGGGAATTGCTCGGCTTGTTGATGGCTGATATCAGCCGCTCGGTGTTGGCGCTCGATCAAGGCATGCGCTCACTCCAGGCCCTGCTCTCCTTAGGGATCTATGCGGCAGGTGTGCTGGTGGTAGGGCGGCAAGCCGCTTTCCCTCTTGTGCTGGCCCTGGCAGCGACTGGCGGCGCGGCCTTGCTGCAACGCTCCGGCAGCTGGCAACTGGGCCGCCTGCAGAGCCACCTCAATGGCGCGCTGCAGCGCACGGTTGGCGATGGCCTGCATGGCCTGAAAGCCGTCCGGGCAGCGGCGGCTGAATCCTGGTTACTGCAGCGGTTTGCGCAAGACAACGACCGCTTTCGCCGGGTGCTGCGGCAAACCGTGCAGCGTCAAGCCCTGTTCACGGTCTGGCGCGACACCTTGGTGGTGCTGGTAGTTGGGGGGTGGCTGATCTGGGGCCGGGCGGGACTGGGGCCCGCCGCCATTGCCACCACCTTGTTGCTGGCTTACCGGAGCGGCACCGCCCTCAGCGCCGTAATCAATGCCCAGCGCCTGTGCTTAGGTGCGCTGCCCGGCTACGACGAGCTCTGCAAGCGGCGCCAACTGCTCAGGCCCGCAGCACCGGCGCAGCAAGCCAGGACGGCCAAAAGCCAAACCCTGGCAGGCCTCAACGACCCTCAAAATTGGACAGCCCTGCATTGGAGTCCAGCAACCGCTGGGAAGGAGGCAGAGAGGGTTGAACTCAAACCAGGGTCTCTGGTGGCGGTGGCAGGCCCTTCCGGCAGCGGCAAAACCACCCTGCTGGATCGCGTTTGCGGCCTGCTGGGGGAAGACAGCAGCCAGTGGCAGATCGCATCGCAAACGGGCGCGATTGCGCTGAGCGGCTCAGCGGGAGCCCGCCAGCTGCGTGGGCTGCTGGCCTACGCCCCGCAGGAGGCTGTGTTGTTTGAAACCAGCCTGCGCCACAACTTGCTGCTCGATCAAGAGGCGCCTGCAGGGCTAATTGAGGAGTGGCTAGAAAAGCTGGGATTAAGCCATCTCTGCCATCGCGGCAGCGGCCTAGACGATCCCATGCCCCTGGCGCTGGATCACTTCTCCGGCGGCGAGATTCACAGGCTGGGCCTGCTGGGAGCCTGGCTGCGCAACCGCCCGGTGGAAGTGCTGGATGAACCCACAGCCTTTCTTGATGCGGAATCTGCCCAGCGGGTGAGGGCGATCCTGGCGGAACGAGCCAGAGAACGGCTGGTGCTGGTGAGCACCCACGACCCGGAGCTGATCAAGCAGGCAGGCAAGGTTTTGAGGCTGCAGGTGAGCGACAGGCAGCAAGCAGAACGACTGCACCATGGCTGAACCCGCTACCGCGACGCTGAAGCCTGGTTGCTGGTGCCCTGCCGCTCATTCAGACGCTGCCTGAGGCGGGCGATTCTGGCTTGCAGAAAACCAGCCAATCCGCGGTCTTCCCCGGTTTCAGGATCTGAAAAAGCGGCGGGCAGCAGTGTGTAGAAGAGCAGGGTCCGGATCCAGTCACGGGCGTCATGACTCAGCACCAGCAGCCGCCACACAGTGGAGGCCCAGCGCCGTGGCGTCCAAGGGCCCGGGCCCTGGCTGCGCCATGGCATGACCTGGGCTTGAGCTGCCCGGACCATTGCCCTGGTTGAGCCGGATGCGTGACCCAGGTTGCGCCGGCTTACGGCCTCACTTCCAGTTACCACGTGGGTGACGGCGCATGACCAGCGCACGGTTGGCTGACGGTGCAGTTTGCTCAGATCAATGCCCTTGAGCTGGTTGGCCAGGCGATCAACGTCGATCAGATTGCGTAGGCACATCCACTGATCCGTGGCCGCATGGGCGCAGGCGTGCTGAAAGGCATGGAGGCGGCTGAGCGTGGCCACGATCTGATCATTCAGAGCAAGCTGCTCACCGCAGTGCCACGCCAGCGCAAAGCTGGGAAGTGGCTCACGCGCATTGGCGAGGGCCCAGTGCAGATCAATCCACTGGAGGCCAGCCGGACTTTGGCGAACCAGCGAAAATTCATAACCAGCCCAGCGGCTGTAGCGCCCCCAAACACTATTGAGCTGGCGCGGAAACTGACCTTGGCAGCGGCTAAAACCAGCACTCTCCAGCAACGCCACAGCCTCCAGCAACCGTTTGGAATCCACCAGCAAATCCAGATCACCGCGGCCGCGGCTGGTGAGGGAGCCCGTGGTTTGCAGGGCCAGTGGGATGCCCTTGATCACCAGCATGGGCATGGCGGCCTGCTCAAACAGGGCCGCGATCTCGCGGGTGAGGCTGGCGAGGGCCATGGCGGCCATGGCGTCCTGACGTGCCAGCGCCTGGAGCGCAGGGGCTAGATCCGGCAACAGCCTGGCGACGAGTGGATCACCATGCAGCAGACACTCCAAGCGATGGCGCCGGATTGAGGTCAGCAGCGCCTCTTTTGGCACGGCATCCAGTTGCTGGCTTAGGCCCGCAGGAGCGTCCAGGTTGCCCTCGCGTTCCCGCTGCAACACCAGCCGAACCAGGGCTTTGGTCGCCTCCAGGGCTGCAGGTGTCAACACGATGTGTACACCCAGACAGCGACGAGAGGGGCCGGGCCGAAACTAGGACCAATTCCTCGATCAACGGATGACCGGCAGCCAGGCGCATTACCGAGCTTTTGAGCTGAACTGGCACTGCCAAGGCCTGGCGATTCCTGAATTACCAGGCTGTTCAATGGAAGCGTTGGCCGGAGCCGATCCGCTGATCGCGATTGAGCCAGAAGATCCGGACCACTGGCCGCAGCTGGAGCCTGGGCCCCACGACACGCCATTCCTACAGATGGCCCGCGGCGATCTGCGGCTCACAGTGGACGACATCGGGCGCTTTCGCATCACGGATGGCGTGCGCATCGCCTGGCACAGGCAGCACAGCGGCGTGAGTGACCAGGACATCAGCACCTTTCTGCTAGATTCGGCGTTGGGTGCCTTGCTGATTTAGCGCGGCATCTTGGTGCTGCATGGCAATGCGCTGGAAACAGACGGCAAAGCCATCGTGTGCATGGGCCATTCCGGCGCCGGCAAATCCACCCTGGCCTACGGGCTGATGCAGCAGGGATGGCGGCTGTTGGCCGACGATCTGGTGGCGGTGAACCCCGACGGGTTGGTGCTGCCGGGCATCCCCCGGATCAAGTTGTGGCATGACACCACCAAAGCGTTTGGGCTGGATCCCGCTGATCTACCGCCGATCCGGCAGGGGATGCAAAAATATCTGCTGATGGGGGAGGCTCTGCAGCGGGCCGATCGCCCGGTGCCACTGCAGGCCTTGTATCTGATTCACCAGCGCCGCCACGACAGCGCAGGCCCGGATCAGGGGCGGATCACCCGGATCACCAGCCAGCAGACGGCGGCGCTGCGCCTGCGCAATCAGGCCTTTCGGCCCCGGTTTGTGCGGGGCCTGGGCCAGGAGGGGCCCAACTTCATGGCCTTGGCCTTGCTGCAGCGGCGCGTGCCCATGGCCATCTTGCCGCTGCCAGCGGGCATCGCTGCTATGCCGAGCTGGCTTAAGGAGCAGGATCTCCTGCAGGCGGCGGCCGAGGCCGCCGGGCCCGAGGAAACCAGCACCGCGGAGTTGGTGGCGCCATGAGTGAACGCGAGCCCTACTGGTATCTGGCCAGCTACCCCAAATCGGGCAACACCTGGTGCCGGGTATTTATTACTGAACTCAGGCGTTTGGCTCGGCTCGATAGCGCCGATACCACAGAAGCAGCTCAGCAAGAGGAGCGTGAGCTGCGGCTCAACCGGGATCTGGCCACGGGCTCGATCGTGAGCAGCCGCCACTGGCTTGATGACCAGCTCGGGATCGACAGCAGCGATCTGCGCTGGAGCGAGCTGGATAAGGTGCGGGGCCGGGTGGGCCATCAGCGGGCGCTGTATGCCGAATGCCTGCGCTACCACAAGGTGCACGATGCTTTCACCAGCCCGGATTCGGCTGGCCAGCCGGTGGTGCCCACCGAGGGGTGCCGGGGGGCGGTGGTGGTCATCCGCCATCCGGCGGATGTGGCGGTGTCGCTGAGCCATTTCTTCTCCTGGGATCTGGAGCACTGTGTGGTCTTTTTGTTGAACGAGGAAGCAGCGCTGTGCCGCTCAAGCAAAAGGGGCCGCCAACAGGTGCGCCAGTTCATGGGCAGCTGGGCCAACCATGTGCGGAGTTGGGTGGATCAGCAGCAGATCCCGGTGCTGCTTCTGCGCTACGAAGACCTGCTGGTGCAACCGGAGCACCACTTCCGGCGGCTGGCCACCTTTCTCGACCTGCCTGCTGAGGAGCCGCTAATCCGGGAGGCTGTGGCCAACACCCGCATTGACAAGCTCCGCTCCAAGGAAGACGAGGAAGGTGGATTCCACGAGCGACCTGAAGGATGCGAGCGATTTTTCCGATCGGGCCGCAGCGGCGAAGGCCAGGAGCAGCTCACCGGCGAGCAGCTGAAGCAACTCGAGGAGGCCTTTGCGGCCCCCCTGGATCGCTTTGGCTACGGGGCGGCGCCGGCAGAGGTGCCTCTGCTGGGCCTGTCGGGCGATGGGAGACTGGCATCCCAACAACCTCGCCTAAATTGAAGCAAACGCTCCCACCTGGGAGATGACCCTCGCACCCCCTGCTCCAACCGCCCCCCAGGCCCCCGCAACCGGTCTGGCTCCCCTTCTGCTGCCGACGGGCCTGAAGCTCAGCCCAGAGCAGTTCGCCCTGGTGTGCGAGGCGAACCCCGAGGCGGTGCTGGAACTCACGGCCGCTGGCCAACTGATCGCGATGACCCCCACAGGTGGTGAGACCGGAGGCCGGAACAACCTCCTCAGTACCCGTCTGCAGGTCTGGGCCCTAGGCCATGGGGGCTGGAAGGTGTTCGACAGCTCCACCGGCTTCCGCCTCCCCGATGGCTCCGTGCTGAGCCCCGATGCAGCCGTGGTGCGGCTGGAGCGGTGGCAGGCGCTCACGCCCGAACAACGCCGAGGCTTCCCGCCCTTGTGCCCCGACCTGGTGGTGGAGCTGGTGAGCCCCTCCGATGAAGGCCCCCGAGGCAGCGAAGCCCTGCGGCGCAAGATGGCCGCCTACCTCGCCAATGGCGCCCAGCTGGGCTGGCTGCTGTTTCCGCAGCAGCGGGCTGTGGAGATCTGGCAGCCGGGAGCTGATCCTGCGGCGCCGGTGGTGATGGATCGGATCGAGGCGGCCGAGGCGCTGGAGGGGGGCGAGTGGCTCCCGGGGCTGCGGTTGGAGCTGGCGGAGATCTGGGAGGGTTAGATCTTTCGTGCCAACCTGCCTGGATCCCTGGGCCTGAGTTTGCCGTCGTGGTCGCCAGCGACAAGCTTTTTTATTGGCTCTTCCAGCACCAACCGGATCGCATCCTGCCGCTGCTGCCCGATCTGCCCGCAGATGCCAGGGGTTACACCTTCTCGGCGCCGGTGCTCAAAGAGCGCGAATACCGGCTCGATGGCCTGTTTCTGCCGCCGCCAGAGCGGCCGGAGTTGCCAGCGCTGATTCTTGAGGCCCAGATGGCCGCCGACGCTGGCTTCCTGCGGCGCCTCTATGCCGAGACAGCCCGGCTACTGCAGCAGGAGCCCACGATCCATCACTGGCGGGTGGTGGTGCTTTGCCCCTCCAGCCAGCTGAACTTCGGCGATCCAGCCCCGGTGGCGGAGTTT
>NZ_JAGQCQ010000103.1:0-10825 GCF_024346275.1 Cyanobium sp. BA20m-p-22 | reverse complement strand
GATGGGGAGACTTGAACTCCCACGACATTGCTGCCACTAGTACCTGAAACTAGCGCGTCTACCAATTCCGCCACATCCGCTTGGCCGTCGCCGGAACGACCCAGAAAAGATAGGACATCAGGGGAGACCCCTCAGCACAAGGTCAGCTCAAGTTCAACGGCCAGGGGGGCTCTTGAGATGCAAGCCCAATGTCTTGAGATCAAGCCAGTTCCGCCAGCGTCCGCCTAGACGGACCCAACTTTTGTTGTCAATATGCCCCAGCAGTAGGTGGACAGCCCTTCCATGAGCTTGAACGCTGTCCAGCCTCGCTCAATTCCTCAAATCATTCTTAACCCCCAGCTGGAGATCAGTGGTGGCCGCAGCCTCAGCGGCGAGCTCCACGTGAGCGGGGCCAAGAATTCGGCGTTGGTACTGATGGCCACCTGCCTGCTCACCCGCGATCCGGTTCGGCTGCGCAACGTGCCGCCCCTCACCGACATCGCGGCAATGGGCGAGATGCTCACCAGCCTCGGTGGCAGGGTGCGGCGCCAGGGTGACTGCCTAGAACTCAGCGGAGAAGCGGTCAACAATTCCACGGCCCCCTACGAGCTGGTGAACAGCCTGCGGGCCAGCTTCTTCTGCATTGGTCCGCTGCTCGCCCGGATGGGCATGGCCAAGGTGCCCCTGCCGGGCGGCTGCCAGATCGGCACCCGGCCCGTGGTGGAACATGTCAAGGGGCTAAAGGCCCTGGGAGCCCAGGTCACCATTGAGCATGGGGTCGTCACAGCAGTCGTCCCCGGCCGGGGCCATCGGCTCACCGGCGGCCGCATCCACATGGACTGCCCCAGCGTGGGGGCCACCGAGACCCTGATGATGGCCGCCGTCCTCGCCGATGGCGAGACGGTGATCGACAACGCTGCCCTCGAGCCCGAGGTGCTTGATCTGGCCGGCTTGCTGATCGCCATGGGCGCCAGGATCCGCGGCGCGGGCACCCCCACGATCACGATCGTCGGCGTGGAGCGTCTCCACGGCGCCGACTACGCGGTCATCCCCGACCGCATTGAAGCCGGCACCTTTCTGCTGGCTGCGGCCATCACCCGCTCCCAGCTCCGGGTTTCGCCGGTGATTCCCGAGCATCTCGGTGCCGTGATCACCAAACTCGAGGAGGCTGGCTGCAGCATTGAGCACGACGGCATCGGCCTCACGATCAAGGCAGACCAGATCAATGCCGTTGACCTGCGCACCCAGCCGTTCCCCGGCTTCCCCACCGATCTGCAGGCCCCTTTCATGAGCCTGCTGGCCACGGCCCGGGGCACCAGCGTGATCACGGAAAATATCTTTGAAAACCGGCTGCAACACGTCGCAGAACTGCAGCGCATGGGGGCCGATATCCGCATGCAGGGCAACACCGCCTTCGTGGAGGGGGTTGCCCGCCTCAGCGGCGCGCCGGTGCGGGGCACCGATCTGCGGGCCTCGGCCGCCATGGTGCTGGCCGGTCTGGGCGCCGAGGGGATCACCACCGTGCGGGGGCTGGAATTCCTCGATCGCGGCTACGCCAACTTGGAGGGCAAGCTCAACGCCGCCGGCGCCCGCATCCAGCGGATCAGTGGCAATGGCAGCGGCGCGGGCATCGCCGCCTAAGCTCTGTATCGCGGGAGCGTGCCGGAATTGGTAGACGGACTCGACTCAAAATCGAGCGCCTTCGGGTTTGTGGGTTCGAGTCCCACCGCTCCCATCTCGCCGGTGTCCACATCAGCAGTGATGGGAACCTATGCCCGCTTCCCGATCAGCCTCACCCGGGGGCGGGGGGTGTGGGTCTGGGACAGCAAGGGAAAGCGCTACCTCGACTGCGTGGCTGGCATCGCCGTGTGCACCCTGGGCCACAGCGACGGGCGGATGAAACGGGCCCTCGGCCGGCAACTGGGCAAGCTCCAGCACGTCTCAAACCTCTATCGGATTCCGGAGCAGGAAGAGCTGGCCGAGCTAATCCGGGCCCGCAGCTGCCTGGATAGGGTGTTTTTCTGCAACTCCGGTGCCGAGGCCAATGAGGCCGCCATCAAGCTGGCCCGCAAGCACGCCAACCTGCGGGGGATCGGCGGCGGCCGCGGCGAAGACCAAGGCCCCCTGATCCTCACCGCCCAGGCCAGCTTCCACGGCCGCACCCTGGCCGCCGTCACCGCCACGGGCCAGCCGAAATACCACCAGGGCTTTGAGCCGATGGTGCAGGGTTTCCGCTACTTCCCCTACAACGACACCGCAGCCTTCGAGGCCCTGCTGGCCAGCTGCCAGGCCGAGGGGCCACGGGTGGCGGCCGTGCTGCTGGAGCCGATCCAGGGCGAGGGCGGGGTCCATCCCGGCAACCGCAGCTTTTTCCAGCGGGTGCGCGAACTCTGCGACGCCCACAACATCCTGCTGATCTTCGACGAGGTGCAGATCGGCGTCGGCCGCAGCGGCCAGCTCTGGGGCTACCAGCAGCTGGGGGTGGAGCCCGATGCGATCACCCTGGCCAAGGGGCTGGGCGGCGGGATCCCGATCGGGGCCCTGGCGGTCAAGGCCGAGGTGGACCACTTCCGCCCCGGCGACCACGCCAGCACCTTCGGCGGCAATCCCTTCGCCTGCCGGGCCGGCCTGACGGTGCTGGCCGAACTGGAGCGCCGCGACCTGCTCAACCACGTTCAGCGGATGGGGGCGCTGCTGCAGGAGCTGCTGGCCGCCCTGGTCAGTCGCCACCCCACCCTGCTGGAGGGGGTCCGGGGCTGGGGCCTGCTGCAGGGGCTGGTGCTGCGCGAGGAGGCCCCCAACGCCCCAGCGATCGTCACGGCCGCGATCGAGCAGGGCCTGTTGCTGGTGCCCGCCGGCCCCCGGGTGGTGCGCTTCGTGCCGCCGCTGGTGATCCAGCCCCGCCACCTGCGCCTGGCCGTCGATCGCCTCGAGCGCGCCCTGGTGAGCCTTGCCTGAACCGCCCGCCAGTGGCGATCCCTTTGCCGACCTGATCGAACCCTTCAGCCGCCGCGGCGTTGACCTGGGCCTGGGGCGGCTCGGGGCTGCCCTGGCCGAGCTGGGCCATCCCGAGCGCCGCTTCGCCGCCGTGCAGGTGGCGGGCACCAACGGCAAGGGTTCGATCTGCACCCTGGTGCACCGGGCCCTGCTGACCTCTGGCCTGCGCGCCGGCCTCTACACCTCCCCCCACCTGGTGTGCTGGAGCGAGCGGATCCTGATCGGGGCCGGGCCGATTAGCGTCGCCAACCTGCGCCGCCAGCTGGAGAGGGCCACGCCGGCCGCCCGCCGCCACCTGCTGACGCCGTTTGAACTGGTGACCGCGGCCGCCTTCCTGGCCTTCGCCGCAGCGGAACTGGAGCTGGTGGTGCTGGAGGTGGGTCTGGGGGGGCGGCTCGATGCCACCACCTGCCACCCCGACCGCAGCGTGATCGGCTTTGCCTCGATCGGTCTCGACCACACCGAGATTCTGGGGCCGGATCCAGCCACGATTGCCGCCGAGAAGGCCGGCGTGCTCCAGCCGGGAGCCAGCGCCTTCAGCGGCCCCCAAGACCCTGCTGTGGCTGCGGTTCTCACCGCCCAAGCCAGGGCGGTGGGGGCCGAGCTGCACTGGGTCGAGCCCTTGGATCTGAACGCCTGGCCCCTGGGGTTGCCGGGAGCCGTGCAGGCGAGCAACGGCGCCGTGGCCCTGGGGATGCTTAGGGCCCTGGAGGAGCGGGGCTGGCCGATCGACGCGGCGGGGATCCGCCGCGGCTTCGCCGGCGCCCGCTGGCCCGGCAGGCTGCAGCAGGTGAGCTGGCGCGGTCGCCCCCTGCTGCTCGATGGGGCCCACAACCTGCCCGCCGCCATCGCCCTGCGGGCCGAACTCGACACCGAGCCGGCCCGCCATGGCCTGAAGCCAGGTCCCCGCGCCTGGGTGCTTGGCATCCTGGCCAACAAGCAGGGGCCAGAGATCGTCACGGCCCTGCTGGCCCCGGGCGATCGGGCCACGATTGTGCCGGTGCCGGGCCACCCCAGATGGAGCCAGCCAGCCCTGGCAGCCGCCTGCCCCCAGCTCGCCCCCCAGCTGAATGCCGCCCCAGATCTGGCCACAGCCCTCGGCCAGCACGGAGCCAGCACGGCACCATTGATAGTTGCCGGCTCCCTCTATCTGGTCGGAGAGCTCCTCGGAGCTGCTCGCCGGGATGATTCACTCCTGGAAGGTGCACTCCTAGATAGGGAAGGTCCAGAGTGAAAGCCCCGACCCCCTCGCCATGGCCCATCCCCTGGGCAAAATCCTGAGCAATGCGCTGGCCCCGGTGCTTGTCTTGAATCGGGTGCTGGCTTTGAATCTGGTCCTGGCTCTGGCCCTGGCCCTGGTGCCAGCGATGCCGGCGGCCGCCGAGTTCAGCGGGGTTGACTACACCCTGACAAACCAGAACGGCCAGGATTTCAGCGGCCAAAACCTGGCCAACACCTCCTTCGCCGGCGCCACCGGACGGCAGGCCAATTTCAGCGGCGCCGACCTGCACGGCGCGATCCTCACCCAGGCGGCCTTCCCGGAGGCCAATTTTGCCGGCGCCGATCTGAGCAGCACCCTGATGGACAAGGTGGACTTCTCCGGCGTTGATCTGACCGGGGCCAATCTGACTGGAGCGATTGCCTCGGGCAGCAGCTTCTATGGCGCCACCGTCACCAATGCCGACTTCAGTGACGCCCTGATCGACCGTCTCGACCAGCGCTCCCTCTGCCGCGACGCCGAGGGCACCCACCCGGGCACCGGCGTTGACACCCGGCTCAGCCTGGGCTGCTGAGCCAGCCGCCGAGCTTGCCGGGGTTGAGCAAACCGGCCGGGTCATGGGCTGCCTTGGCCGCCACCTGGTCGGCATCGACCACCCCCAGGCCCCCATCCTCGACGCTGATCACATGGGGGTTGAACAGCAGGGCGCCCGCTTGGCGGCAGTCAGCCATCAACCGCTCCAGGGCCTCCTCGCCCCGCCAGCGCAGCAGCGGCAGGGCGGCCAGGCGCGCGCCCCCCTGCTGCCTCACGGCCTCCAGGTGCCAGAGCAGGTCATCGCCCCACCGCTCCCTCAGCAGGCCAAGGCAGGGGCCCTCCGGCTGGGGCAGCAGCATCTGCAGGTAGGTCCAATCCGGATTGCGGGCACGCCAGTGCAGGGTGGTGTGGTTCCAGCTGAGTTCGCGCAGCGGCAGGCCCCGGCTGCCGCCCTGGGGCGCCTGCCAGTGGATCTGGCCGCCCAGGGCGGCCAGCCAGGCCGGCAGCACCTCGAGGGCATCCGGTGCGGCCAGCAGCAACAGGCGCTGTTCCGCCGCCAACGGCGCCGGGCAGCCCCCCGGCCAGGGCAGCTGCTGGGCGATCGGCGCTTCCAGCAGGGTCAGGGCCTGGAGCTGGAGGGCTGTGCCCAGCAGGGCCTGGGCTGCCGCCAGGGCCCGATCCCAGCTGTCAAAACCCACCACCAGCTGCTGCCACGCCACCAACTCGGTGGTGGGCAGGCGCAGGGCGGTGAGGATGCCGTTGGTGCCATAGGCATGATTGAGCGGGGTGCTGGCAGCCGCATCGAGCCGCAGCAGCCGGGGCTCGGGTTCGACGGTCACCACCTCCAGGCCCAGCAGGTTGCCCGGATCGCGCAGAAAGCCCCAGCGCAGCGAACCGATGCCCCCGGAGCCGCCGGCGATGAAGCCGCCGATGGTGGCGCTGCGGGCGGTACTGGGCACCAGGCGCAGGGCCCGGCCCAGGGGCTCGAGCTGCTGGTTGAGGCCACCCATCAAGCTGCCGGCCTCCACCTCGATCACCCCGGTGGCGGCATCGAAGTGGCGCAGCCGGTCAAGGCCGCACAGATCGAGCACCAGCCCCCCCTGCAGCGGCACGCACTGGCCGTAATTGCCGGTGCCGGCCCCCCGCACCGTCATGGCAATGCCGTGGCGGGCACAGGCCCCCGCCACCAGCCGCACCTGCTCAAGGCTGGAGGCCGATGCCACCAGCTGGGCCCGGCAGCCCCGCAGCCGCTCCACCAGCACCGGTGAGTAGTCGAAGTAGTCGCGCGAGAGGCGCTCCAATTCGGCCGGTGCCTCCGAACCCAGCAGCGGCATGGACGGATCCAACCGGCCCAGCTCCGCCGCCAGGGCTGAGATCCGGGCCTCTGGATATCTAAAAAAGCCGGAATAATCGGGCTGTTTGGAATAGTCGGGGTACAACTCAGCCATGGGAGACGGGGGCGGGGGCTGGTAAGCGGGGAGGGCCGGGGGCGAATAGGAGGGGGGAGGGCAGCTCCTGCTCGGGAGGGAGCAGCCACTGGCCGCCGCGCAGCACCCGCCGCTGGGGCGGCCGGGCCAGCAACTCGCCCCAGGAGCCTGCCCCCAACAGCACCAGGTCGGCGGGGGCACCCACCCTCACCACCCCGTCCCAAGCCAGTTGGAGCACCGCGGCGGCGGCGGTGCTGAAGGGGGCCAGGCCAAGGCGCTGCCAGGGCATCAGCTGACACAGCGGCGCCGCCAGGCGCAGCAGCTCGATCGGATCAAAATCCCCGCCGGGATACCAGGGATCCTGCACGTTGTCGCCGCCTATGGCCAGCCGCACCCCGGCCCGCTGCAGGCTGCGGATCGGCGCCAGCGGGCGGCGCCAGGGGGTGCGCGCCACCCGGCGCCCCAGGAGCCAAAAATTGGTAGTCGGTAGGGCCACAACGGCGATCTCCGCCTCGGCCAGCCGGTCGGCCAGCCGGTCGCAGGCCCGCGCCGGGAGCAGGCCCATGCTGCTGGCGTGGCTGCAGGTGATCGCCACGGCCCGGCGCTGCTCCAGGGCCAGCCCAGCCACCAGGGCGACCCCGACGCCGGGATAGGCGTCGGATTCATCGACGTGGAGGTCGACGCCACAGCCACAGCGCTCGGCCAGTTCAAGCAGGGCCAGCAACGCCTCCCGATCGCCGATGCGGCGGGCAAGCCCCTGGCCATAGGGGGGGCCGATCACCCCGCCCAGCAGCCCCTGGCCGTCCGCCACCCGGCGGGCCAGGGCAACGCCGTCGGGGCTGAGCCAGTGGTCCACAGGTGCCATAGCCACCAGCTGCAGCTCCACCCGGCCAAGCCAGCGCTGGCGGGCTTCCAGCAGGGCATCCCAGCTGGGCTGGGCCGCCGGCCCCAGGCTGTCAACGTGGCTGCGGATGGCCCGCAGACCATTGCGCCAGGCCCGATCCAGGGCCCGCTCGGCCCGCTCGGCCACCTGCTCGGCCGAACGCTCGCCGTGTTCGCGCAGGTTGGCCTCCATGGCCGCGGCCATGGTGCCCTGGCGGTTGGGAAAGGCGACGGCGCTGAAGGCCTTATCGAGGTGGGCATGGGGCTCCACCAGGGGCGTGAGCGCCAACGGCAGCCCGGCGGCCGTAGGTGGCGCCGCGGCCGGCAGGGGTTCGATCGCCGTGATCTGGCCAGCTGCTATCCGGAGCCGCAGCGACACCAGGCCATCGGCATCGGCCCCAAAGCCCACCGCCAGCCGTGGATCCAGCAGTCCGCGGGGCAGGCGCACCAGCAGCGAGCTGGGCCCAGCAGCAGGGTTCACGGCCCCTCCTGGGAGTTGTCGCTGCTGACCGCGATCAGCACAAACTGGCCGGCCACTGCCAGCACGGTGGAGCGGAAGCGCGGCACCTGCCAAGCCAGCACGGTCTGGCCACCCACCTCACTGCGGTAGAGGCTCGCCACCATCAGGTTGGTGCGGCGGGTGTGGCTGGCCACAACGCCAGCCAAGGCCTGGCGCTGGCCCTCCACCAGCTCCTGGCAGTTGGGGATCGCCAGCCGCATCAACACGGGCAGGCCGCCCTTGACGCAGAGCTCATCGCTGATCTCATCGACCAACCGGTCGGCAGCAAAAGCCTCGAAGTCGGCCGAAGCTGGGTTGGTGAGGGCCAGGCCGGCACTGGCCAGCACCAGCAGGAGCAGGCCTGAGCGCCAGGGGGCACGGGCGGGGAGGTCCGGACGGCCGGGCAAACGAGGCGTGGCTGAATGGCTTTCCAGGTTGGCACTAAATCGATCCAGGAACTGGAAAACCCCCTGGCCGGGAGGCTTGGTACATTTGGGTTGTTCAAGGCGGGCGTCGCCAAGCGGTTAAGGCAGCGGCTTGTGGTGCCGCCATCCGGGGGTTCGAATCCCCTCGCTCGCCCTTGTTGCCCAGCCGTTTCCACCCAGGTGGGGACGGTTTTTTTATTCAGCCAGCGGCCAGCAGGGCATCCAGCAGCTGACCCGCGCCCTGCCGCACCGGATCGACGCAGGCCAGACCCGTCTCGGCGGCGGTGGCCGCCAGGGCTGCGTCTGCTTCAGCGCTGGCGAGCCGGGCGGTGTTGAGCGCCACGGCCCGCACCCGGGGCCGCAGGCCATCGGGCCGGCCCAGGGCCGCCAGCGCCTCCACGGCGGCGATCAGCTCCGGGAGGGGGGGAATGGCCACTGGGGCCGCCCCGGGCCTGGTGCGCACCTGGCTCTGGCCAGCACGATGCACCAGCAGCAAATCGGTGGGCTGGCTGCCGCGCAGCAGCGGCAGGGTGGCGGATGACCCCGGGTGGCAGAGGGAACCCTGACCCTCGACAAGCACCAGCGCTGCTGGCCCAGCCCCGGCGGCCGCCTGCAGCACCGCCCCTTCCACCGCCCCGGCGGCGTAGTCCACCCGCACCGCATCGAGGGCCACCCCGGTGCCGGCGATCAGGATCCCCGCCTGGCCCGTGCCCACAAAGCGGGCATCGAGCCCCCGGCGCAGGGCTTCCGCCTGCAGCTCCAGGCAGGCACTCATCTTGCCGACGGCCATGTCGGAACCCACCGCCAGCAGTCGCCGGCAGGGCAGGGCAGCCGCCCGCGCCGTGGCCACCGCCAGGGCTGGGGGCTCCTGGCGCAGGTCCCAGATCCACTGGCCGGGCCGGGTGCAGGCCCCTGCCAGCTCGGGATCGTCGCCCAGGCGACTGTGCAGACCACTGGCCAGGTTGAGCCCCGCCTGGAGCCCCACCAGCACATCGGCGCGCATCAGCTCCGGCAGCCGCCCACCGGAAGGGGCCAGGCCCACCACCGCCGCCGCGGGCCCGTAGGCCAGGGCGGCGGCCATGTCGGCCACCACCGGCACGGCCCGGGGGATGCCGGTGGTGGCCAGCAGCTCGGCACCGGCGAAGGCCGGATCGATCACGGCGACGATCGGGCCGGAGCGGTAGCGCAGCATGGCCAGGCCGGTCTTGCCCGAGAGGTCGTCGAGGCCGCCGTGCTGCAGCAGCACGATCGGGTCGGAGGCGCTCAACATGGCTCCTGCCTCAGGCTGATGCCCAGCCCGGCCCCCGAAGGGGGCACCAGCACATCGGCGTCCAGGTGCAGGCCGCTGAAGGGGTCATCCACCAGGTTTAGGTGGCTGTCAAGGTCGGGCCAATTCACCAGCGGCAGCAGTTGGGCGGCGGCGCCGTTGAGCAGGGCGGCATCGGAATAGCAGCCGACCATCACCCCCAACCCCAGCCGCCGGGCCGTCCGGGCCATCAGCAGGGCTTCGGCCAGGCCGCCGCTCTTAAGCAACTTGATGTTGATGCCGTCCACGTAGGGGGCAAGCCGCAGCAGATCGGCCAGGTCCCAGCAGCTCTCATCGGCCACCAGCGACAGGGGAGCTTCGCCGTGCAGGGCCGCAAAGCCAGCGCTGTCAGCCTCCGGATCCAGCAGCGGGGCCAGGGGCTGCTCCAGCAGCACCACCCCCGCGCGCTCCAGGGGCTTGAGCATCGAGCGGGCCGTGGCCAGATCCCAGCCGCCGTTGGCATCCACCTGCAGCTCGCAGGGCCCACCGGTGAGCTGGCGCCGCTGCTCTAGCGCCCGTGCCACCGCCTCCAGCAGGGCCAGGTCGTGGGCCACCCCCTCGGGGCTGCCCAGCTTGAGCTTGATCCGGGTGGCGGGCAACTGGGCCCACCAGCGCTCGAGCCGCGCCAGCCCAGCCTCGGGGGGGCCTAAGCCGAGGGTCACGCTGGTGGCGACACAGGCCCCCGGATCCAGCCCCCAGAGCCGGTGCAGCGGCTGGTTCAACCGCTTGCCCCACAAGTCGTGCAGTGCCAGATCCAGGCCGCAGCGGGCCGGGGGGCTCAGGGCGGCCAGCAGGGGCTCCAGGGCCTGAAGGGGCTGGGGCGCCAGGGCCTCCAGCCGGGGGGCAAATGCCTCCAGCTCGGCCGCAACCGCATCGGTGGCGTAGTGGCGGTGGCCGGTGTCGAAGCCACCGGTCTCGCCGCTGCCCGTGAGCCCGTCGTGGGTGATCCGCACCAGCAGGTGCTCCACGGCGGCGGTGGTGCCCCGGCTGATCGCCAGGGGCACGGCCTTGGTGAGGCGAAAGCTTTGCAGGCTCAGGCGCATCGGGGAGGCAGGTTCGCGCCGATCAAAACAGCTTCACGCTGGCACGCTAGGGCGATTCCACCCTCCGGTCTGTCCTCAGTGATCCCACGACCGCCGCACCAGAGCGAGCCGGTGCACGCCGCCCTAATCCAGCAGGTGCTGGAGCAGCTGCACCGGGAGCTGCTCCCCTGCCGGGAGGGGAAGCTGGCGGACTACATCCCTGAGCTCGCCAAAGCCGCTCCCGACAATTTCGCCATCGTGCTGGCCACCGCCGATGGCCGGGTCTATGCCGTTGGCGATGGGGACACCGCCTTCACGATCCAGTCGATTTCCAAGCCCTTCATGTATGGGCTTGCCCTGCGCCTGCTCTCGCCGCCGTTCATGCGGAAGAAAGTGGGAGTGGAGCCGTCGGGCGACTCCTTCAACGCCATCAGCCTCGACCCCCAGTCCGGCATTCCCCGCAACCCGATGATCAATGCCGGGGCTATCGCCACGGCGGCCCAGGTGTGGCGCCACGAACGCGACCGGGCCGAAG
>NZ_JAGQCQ010000102.1:0-10880 GCF_024346275.1 Cyanobium sp. BA20m-p-22 | reverse complement strand
CCTGAGCGGCTGCTGCCCTGATGAGGACGGCTGCCTAGAGGTCGGCAGCTACACCGAGGTTCGATCTGGTGCCGATGATTCCCGGCCCCAGCTGGCCGCGGCGATCGCCCACGCAAAGCGGGAGGGGGCCACCTTGCTGGTGGCCAAGTTGGACCGCCTCAGCCGCCGGGTGTCCTTCATCGCCGGGCTGCTGGAGGATCGCCGGCTGAGCTTCCGTGTGGCCTGTATGCCGAACGCGGACAAGTTCCAACTTCATATTTATTCGGCCCTAGCCGAGCAGGAGCGCGACTTCATCTCGATCCGCACCAAGGCCGGCCTCGCTGCCGCCCGTGCCCGGGGGGTGAAGCTGGGCGGCCTGCGGGCTAACACCCGGACCCGCAACGATGAGGCCCGCGCTCGGGCCCAAGCCGGCAGCGAGCGGCTGCGGCCCGTACTTGCCGCGATGGCCGCCCAGGGGGCCAGCCTGCGCCAGATGAGCGCTGCCCTGGCCGCGGCCGGCACCGTCACCAAGGCCGGCAACGCCTGGAGCCCCTCCACCGTGAAGCTGGCACTAGAGCGGCTGGGGCTGGCCGCGGTGGCCTGATCTGCCCCGGCCGAGCTGTTTCCCTGCTACTGCGAGCCCGCCCTCCTGCAGTCCCTGGCTGGGATCTGGCGGGATTGTGTGCCCTGGGGTGCCGTTCTGGGGTGGAGGGCTGCCCGGATGCCGTCCATACGTTGCAAGGGTTCCTAACGGCTTACCTATGCCTGCCGATTTAGCGCCATTCGTTATTCCCGACTGCCGCCGCCCGGGGGAGCCAATGATGCCCTTGCCCCTAAAGCTGCCCCAGCGGCAACACGCCCAACTGCAGGCCGCCGCCTGCGCCATGGGAACAAGCCGCACCGCCCTAGGCCGTGCCCTGCTGCTGGCTGGCCTTGCCCAGCTGCCCCAGGCCACCACCGCCGGGGAGGTGGGCTGATGAATAACCGCTACCTGGCCGCGACTTACCGGATCGCTGAGAAGAACCACGCCCGCCTATGGGAGGAGGCCCGGGCCGATGCCCAGGCCCTGGGCCACCCCAGCCCCCTACGGGCCACCTACGAAGCCACCACCGCTACCCGCCTGGAGCTGCAAGAGCTGGCGGCCGAGATCGAATCCCGAACGGCTGCCCTTCCGCTCTTTGTTCCGATCGCCACCCGGGCCGCCTATCTGGCCATCGGGCCCCGGGGGATGGCGCAATGAATCACCTCTCCCAACTGCAGATCATCACCGCCACCGATGGGGCCGGGACTAACTGCCACCACCGGGCCCAGGCCGCCCTCGCTGTATTCCCCCAGCTCCGCGCCGTGATCGGTTCCCTGATGATTCGGGGCTGCCGTGATCTGCGCACCGGCCGCACCGTGCCCTGGGCCAAACCCTGGGGGCATCACGTCTGGCTGATCGAGCCCGATGGGGGCTACTACGACCCGAGCGCACCAAATCTCATGATCTGGGCCGAGGTGCAGGAGATCGAGCTGCCCAGGCCCTGGGAGCAGCTGCGCGCCGGGGTGATCGAATCCCGCCGGGAACAATCCCGCATCGTTGCCCAGATCATCGGAGGCCACCCCACTGGGGCCGACCTACCCGAGGCCCTCTATCTGCCCGGGCTGATCTATTCCTCCGACGTGGAGGAGCTGCCCCAGAGCCCTGCCTATGTCACCGCCTGGGGCCGGCTGGCATCGGAGAGCGTTAAGGCTGGCGGCTGGGATGCCGCCCAACTGGATGCCGGCCTGGCCCGGGTTGAAGGCTTGATGGACGGCCCGCCGCAAATCAAGGGGTTTGATGTGCCCCGCCACCGGGCCAAGCGGCCGCCCTGCTCCGCCCATGGGTTCGCCCGGGAGGTGGCGTGATGACACCCGCTGATGCACTGCGCCGTCATCTGCTGGGCCAGCGCCTGCAGGAAGACCGCCAAATCCTGATCGACTGCCACCAAGCGATAAACGAAAGGGCCGGCCGGCCGGTTGAGCTGCGGCCAGAGCTGTTCGATGCCGAGGTGCGCCGCCACCTCGGGCTAAATCCAAGGGCCGGCCATAGCCGCGTTCTGGAGGCCCTTTATGGGGACCGCCAGCCCACGGCAAACATGGCCATCGCCCTGGCCCTCGATGAGATCGACAGCACCCCCGGGAGGTGGGTGGCTGAGGTTGACGAGGACGACCGCTGGGAGATTCCCGAGGCCGACGAGGACGAGCTCGAGCTCGAGGGGTGGGAGTGATGGCCTACGACTTCCCCCGCCGAACCTTTGAGCCTGACGCCAGCGACCTAGACGCCAAGGCCTGCAAAACCACCACCACCCCCGAGCAGGCCGCCGAAGCCTTGCGCCAGTTCGTGGCCCAAAGCCGGCGCCAGTTCGAGACCGATCCGGCCTGGGTAGCCGCCCGCGCCGATGCCCAGGCCATGGGCCTTAAGCCTGAAAAGGTCCGGGAGTTCAAGCGCCGCCACCGGCTGCCCCTCGATCAACGCCTGAGCCCTGATGCCTGCGCTCTGCTGCTGCAGGAGATCGAGGCCGATCAGCGAACCGCCAAAGGCAAGCAACTGGCCCGGGCCCATGCCCTCGAGCTGATCGCCCAGCGGGCCACCCCCGAAGCGGCCGCGGCCGTTGCTGCTGTGCTGCCCTGCGGGGCTGCGGGCCCATGGGTGAGCGGATACGAAGCCGAGGCCTATTTGCTGAACCGAGTTCAGGCCCTCACTGGCAAGCGATACGCCACCGCCGGGGCTGCCTGCCGCAAGGCCGCCGCCCTGGCCCCTGCTGCTGCATCGGCCGCCGAGGCTTTGAAGGCTGGCCGTTTTGATCGCTTCCGACGAGATCTGTTCTGGGGGGTGATCCTGCGCCTCGATCAGCTGCAGGGGCCACCCCCTGCGGATTGGGAGGCCTTCTACAGCTGGTGTCAGCTGCGGGCCTACGAAGGCCACCACACCGGCCCCAGCCTGGGCGATCTGCTGGCCGGCCGGGTCAGTTCCGGCGATGCCCGCGGCCTGCTGCAGCTGCCCAAATCGGGCCCCCTCGATCCGGCCGCGATCCGCAGCGCCTATCGAGCCCATGCCCGCCACCACCACCCCGACGCCGGGGGCGATCGCCACCGCTTCGAGCGGCTGAGCGAGGCCCGGGACCGGCTGCTGCTGGAGGTGGCCTGATGACTCACACCCCTAAACCCCAACCGCACCCCATGACTATGGAAGCCGAACAGGCCCAGATTGAAGAGTTCCTGCGGGAGTTCCTAGCTTCAAAGGTGGAGCTAGCTGTCGGCCTAGCCGATGGCCTCGCCGCTATCCCCCAGGAGGGATGGAGTGAAGCAATTCAAGGGATGGCCCCGCTAATGCTTGCCAGCGGCGAGGAGCCGTTCTCCGTGGCCGAGTTCCTGGTGTTGGCAAGTGTTGGCCGCCGGGCCCGGCACCTGCAGGACCCCGCAGCGGTTGACCTAGACGACCCGGCTACCCAAGAGGTGGGCCGCCAGCTGAGCGAAGTGTGGACCTGCATTGACGCCCGGGCCATGGCCCGAGCTCAGGAGGTGGCAAGTTGAGCCGCATGGAGTGGCTGCGGGATCGAATCACGCAGATGGGACATCATCCCGACCTCTACGAAAGGTGGCATGCAGAAATAGATCTGCTTGAGGAGGGCTGCAGCCGGCCATCCAAGCCAGAACGCTGCCGCCCATCCAAGAGACAGCGCCGCCGCCTGCGGGTTCTTGTTGCCGCTGGTTTCCCTGATGGATCGCTACCCCCTGGGCTGATCTATGCCCACGGCGCGGTAATGACCGAGCAAGAAGAAGAGATCATTGGCGACCGGATGAAGGAGATGGGACCGCTCAAACCAACGACCGGGACGGTGCGTTACTACGAGCTGGCCGCAGAGCATCTGCGGGACATGCGCCGGGGCGCAATCCCAGATCTAGTGGGCTGAGCCCCTGCAGCTGGAATAACTCAAAAACGCCTGTATGACTAGAAAGCGGCCAAACTAGGGGCCCTAAATGGCGGCCAGCCCTTGCGCTCCTGGCCACTATCGGTAGCGTGGTGTATAGATCTTGTGAATCCTGATGTTCACTCACACCGATCGCGACACTCTCCTAACGGTGAAAGTCGCCGCAGATGAGCGGGCCTGGTTTCACAAAGTCGCCGCGGCCCAGGGAATAACCCTGAGCGATCTAGTTCGCCATGCGATCACGATCGAAGGCGCCCGCCTAGGGGTGCCAATACCGACCGCCTCTCCAGCGGCATGAATAACGCCTGAAAAGGCGAAAGGGCCCCCGGGTACGAAACCGGAGGCCCTTCCTAACTGACAACCCAGACCCCCTCTCTCGATTGCACCCGGGGAGGGATCTGGATACACAACCCGGCGATGCCGGGCCCGTTCCATGAATCGTATTCCTTTCGGTGACCGGCCGCAACCCCGCCCGGTTAGTACACCCCTAGATCTTAGCTACGGAACGGGTTTACGGCTGCTGCCTGCCCGTTCCCAGCGGCCGCAATACGCAGAAGCCCTCGGTAAAGAGGTGGAGTTGCGGTGGGCTAATCCAACCGCCGAGGCCCCGGCCTGGCTGCGGGAGTCGTTCCCCAGCCGCCGCCCTCCCGCCAGCCGGCTGTGGGCCTTCACCACCGATAGCCGCGGCCGAGTGGTGAGGGCCTTCACCGCCGACCGGCAGAGCATCGCCGCCTATGCCGAGCTGCAACGGCAGGGGGCTGGGACCTGCCCGATTGAAGGGGTCTGGCCGCCAACCATCACCCCAGGCCAGCCGGCTGAGCCGGCCCACCCCTACCTGCTGCAGCTGCAGGAGGTGGAGCTGTGATCGCCACCCCCTCCACCCTGCTGCCCCTCCACTGGGCCGAGCTGCAGCGCTCAGCCATCGCCGCCGATGTGGGCGCGGGCAACGTCGCCAGCTGGGGCCCCGGCACCGATCGCCACTGGGAGGCCGAGCGGGCCGAGCTGGTGGCCTATGCCCGCCTCCAGCTCCAGACCGCCAGCAAAACCGCCAGCGGCCTGCCCCAGGCCCAGCCGGGATTCCTGGCTGATCGCCTGATCCGCCTCGATCAGCGCTACCGCCACCTAGCTGCTGGTGGCTGGCGATCGCTGAGCGATGCCCTGCCCGGGCTGGAGCCCTTCGATCAGTGGAAGCCCTCGAGCCCTCGGGCCAAGGGCCGCCGGGATGGCCGCGGCAACTGGGAGCCTCTGCCTGGCCAATCGGTCCGCTACGAAGCCCAACCCCAGCACCCCGATGGGGGCGGCCTGCTGCTGCCCCGGGTGCCCCTGCGCTGCTGGGAGCTGATCGCTGATCGCCAAGGCCTGCCCCGCCCTGATGCCGCGGCCCAGGCCGCCGGGTTCTGGCCCTGGGCCCTGGCCCACCCCTCCCTGCAGCTGGTGGTTTGCGAGGGCTGGAAAAAAAGCCTCGCCGCCGTCAGTGCTGGCTGGGCTGCGGTGGCCCTGCCCGGGGTGCAGATGGGCCGCCGACTCGGGCCCGATGGATCAGAGCGGCTGATCGAGGCCCTCCAGTTGCTGGCCCCCGGCCGCCGCTGGGTGATCGCCTTCGATGCCGAGGCCAAGCCCTCCACCGCCACCAAGGTGGCCGCGGCTGCTGGTGCCCTTGCCCGGGCCCTCCGCTCTGCTGGTGGCCGGGTGGAGGTGGCCCGCCTGCCCCTGCTGCCTAGGCATGACAAGACCGGCGCAGATGATCTGCTGGCTGCTGCTGGCCCCGAGGCCCTCGAGCGGGCCCTGGCTGACACCGGCCCCCGGGCTGTCCTGCCCCTGCAGCGCCCCGCCGATGTGATCGCCGCGGCTGGTGCCTATCTGGCTGATGCCGCCCCGATCCCGGCCCCTGCTGTGGCGCCGCTGGTGATCCTGACCGCCGGGATGGGAGCCGGCAAAACTGAGGGCATCGCCTCCCATGTGGCGCCCCTCGCTGCTGCGGGGGTGCCCCTGCTGATGCCCTCCCACCGCCAGGCCCTGGGCCAAGCCGCCGCCGAGCGGGTGGGGGTGCCCTGGCGCCCGCTGCCCGGCACCGATGAGCGCTGGCAGGGGGTGGCTGCCTGCTGGGATTCCTGGCGCCCCTCCAGTGCCCTGCAGCTGAGCCCGACCGGCTGGGCCGGGGCCGTGCTGATGGCCGATGAGTGGGCCCAGGCTGTGGAGCATCTGCTGCTCAGCTCCGGCACCACCCTGGCCGGCTACCGCGCCGAGGTGTTGCGCACCGCGGCCGAGCAGCTGCCCCGCACCCTGCAGATAATCGCCGCCGAAGCTGGGATGCCCGCCTGGGCTGTGACCCTGCTGGAGGCCCTCACCGGCCGCCGCGCCCATGTGATCGACAGCGCTGCCCGGCCGATGGCTGGCCGGCCCCTCCATTCCCCCGAGGGATTCAAACAACCCCAGGCCGCGGCCCTTGCGTTTAAGGCCCGCTGGGCCGAGCTGGTGGCCGCTGGTGAGCCGTTCCTCTGCTGGACCTCCAGCCAAAAAGGGGAGTTTGCCAACTCCGCCCAACAGCTGGCGGCCCTGCATCGACTGCGCTGCCCCGGCGCCCTGGTGGATGTGCTCGACTCCACCACCCCCGAACTGGCCGCGGCTGTGGCCGCCGACCCTGATGGCTGGGCCGAGCGCCGCACCGCAGAAGCCCAGGCCCTGGGGGTGCCCTTTGCCCTGTATTGCACCCCGGCGATCAGTTCCGGGGTGAGCTGGGCCCGCTGGCGCCCTGCTGCTGTGATCGCTTACGCCGGGGGCCGGGTGGCCCCTGAGCATGTGGCCCAGGCCCTGGCCCGGGTGCGCTGCCCCGAGGTGCCCGCCTATCTGTATGCCCCCGAGCGCTGCCCGGGTGCTGCCCTGCGGGTGGGATCTGGCGCCACTGACCCGGCCCAGCTGATCGCAGACCTACGGGCCGTGGCTGATCCCCTCTATGGCCAGCTGGCCGCAGCCGATGCCGAAGGGGCCTGGCTGGCTGCCTGGGCTGAGCTGGGGGCCCAGCGCAACCGCCAGAGGTTCAGCTACCGCGCCACGATCAGCGGCCTGCTGGAGCGGGAGGGATGGGAGCTGCAGGCCCCCGGCCCGGAGCCCTGCCCTGCTGCTGGTGCTGTGGCCGCGGCCGATCTGCAGGCTGCCGCCGCCGCCTACCGGGATGCTGCCGATCAGGCTGTGATCGGGGCCCGGCCCCTCACCGAGCTGGAGGCCGCCGAGCTGGCCAAGCGCCGCCGGCTGGAGCCCCTCGATCAGGCTGCCCTGAAGCGCCACCGCCTGGCCGAGCGCTGGGGGCTGGAGGGGTGCCCGCCGACCCTGGAGCTGCTGGAGGCCGACCGCAATGGCCTGCGCGATCAGCTGCGGCTGGGCTGGCTGCTCACCACCCCAGAAGCCCTCGCCCTGGTGGGCGCCCACGATCAGGCCGCGATCGCCGCCCTCGATCCGGCCGGCCGGCCGTTTGCCCCTGACCGCCTGCGGGTGGCCATAGGCCAACAGATCAGTGCCCTGCAGGCCCTGGGGCTGCCCCAGCTGCTGGAGCGGTTCGCTGCTGGGGAGACCATCGCCGCCACCGATGCGGCTGTGCTGGCGCTCCACGTCAATGCCACCGCCCACCGCGGCCAGCTGGCCCAGGCTGCGGGGCTGAGCCCGGCTGCCCTGCCTACCGGCACCCTGCGGGCCCTGCTGCAGGCCTGCGGCTGGCGGCTGGAGCAGGCCGGACGGATCAAGGCCCGCGGCACTGATCGGGATGCCTACACCTACCGGGCCCACCGGCTGGCCCTGCCTGCTGGGGTGGATGCCGAGGCCCTGGCTGCTGCCTGGATCGCTGAGCTGGGGGCCCCGATCGCTGGGGCTAAAAGTTCCCCTATAGAGATTCTCTGTAGGGGAGAAAAAAGCCCCACCCCAGCGCCGCCACCCCAGCCGCCACCGATCTGGCGCCATCTGCAGGCCCGAGCGGTGGCAATCCCCTGGCCATCGCCACCCCTTAAGCCTCGATCAGTGGCTTTAGCCGCGGCCTAATCAATCCCGGCCGCGGTTTTTAGCCTGAGATCAGCACTCCAGCAGAGGCCCATGGCATCCGTTCGCCTTGAAATCAGCGGCCTAGATCAGCTGGCGAAGATGGCCGAATCACTGAGCCCCCAGCTGCTGGCCAAGGCCACACGGGCCGGGGTGACCGCTGCCGCTAAGGCCGTGCCCAGCACGGTGGCGAAGGGGATCAGCGAGCGCTATGGGCTGGCATCCCGCCGGGTGCGCCAAGACGTGCGAGCGGTACGGGTGGCCCCTGATGGCCAGTCGGCAACGGTGGGATTTAGCCGCCGCCCGCCGACCCTGGCCCAGTACGGGGCCCGCCCTGGCCGCCGTGCCACTGGTCAGCCTGGCCTGGGCCGAGGCCTGGGATGGGGCAAGCCAACCAAGCCAGGGAAACCCCTCACCGCCCTAGTGCTGCGGGCTAATGGCCGCAAGCCCGTAGCCGCCGCCTTCCTGGCAACGGGCCGCAGTGGGAACCGGCTTGTCTTGCGTCGGGGCCGCGGCGGCAAGCTCGAGGCCCTACACGGGCCCTCGATCGGTTCGATCGTCGCTGGGGCTTCAGCGGGTGGGCCGGCCCTTCGAGCTGAGACGGAAACCGTGATCCGGGCCCGGTTCATCGCTGGTTTTAGCCGTGCCCTGGATTCAGCCGCCCGCGGGTATGGCAAGGGCTAACCCCACCCCCCCTCGCGGGTCCTTCCGGGCTAAAAAATAAGTGAGGGGCACTTGAGTCTCACGCTATCGGTAGAGTCTACCCCGGCAAAGTAGGACAGGACAGCAATAATAAAGGCCCTAATTTTGCCGAATAGATACAACAAACCCTACCCGCGTCCTGTTCTGTCGCGGGTTATGTCCTCCGCAGACTGTACTAAGTACAACCCAGGACACTGCAGGATGGCTGCTGTTTCATTCAGCGCGGCCGCGGCCCACCTGGGTCACCGGAGCCGATCGACCCTCTACCGGCTGAAGGATGCCGGCCTGCTGGGCGATCATCTGAGGCCCGGCGGCAAGGGGGGCGCCCAGCTGCTGGAGCTGCAGCCCGAGGGGCTGCCGACCCTGCGCGATTGGGTGCGCGGCATCCTGAGGGAGCAGACAAACAGCCCCACCGCCAACCTGCCCCCGGCGCCTGCTGCTGGATCAGGAGCAGCGGCCGAGGGCCCCGACCCGGCGGCTGTGGCCCAGGGCCTGGCCCAGCTGGTGGCGGGCTTGCCTGAAGATGCGATTCCCGCCCTCAACGTGAGCAAGGAGCGCAAAGAGCATTACTTGGCCGAGCTGGCCAGGCTGGAGGCCCTCCAGCGCCGCGGTGAGTTGCTGCCCGCGACCGAGGTGCGCCATGAGGCAATGGCAACGGCCCGGATGGTGCGCGATCAGCTGCTGGCGATGCCCCACCGGATCGCCTCGCAGCTGGCGGCTGAGATGGATGCGAGGGCCTGCCATCGGCTGCTGGATTCGGAGATCAACCAAGCCCTGCTGGGCCTGTGCCGCCAGCTGGAGGGGCTGGAGCAGCAGGGGGCCGCGGCCGATGGCTGACGCTGCGGCGATCGTGCGCCAGGGCCTGCGGGTGGGCTTCGATCCGGCTGCCCCTCAGCTGGCGGCTGAGGCTGAGGCCCTGCCGACCTGGCTGGTGAGCCGCGCCCGTTGCGAGGCCGAACGGGCCCGCCTGCTGCAGCTGGCCCGGGAAGATCTGGAGCGCCAGCTGGTGCCCCGGGTGGTGGCGGAACAGGCCGGCGCCCTGGTTCGCGATCAGGCCCAGCTGGTGGTGGGCCGCATCCCCTCCCGGCTGGCGATTGCCTGCCCGCGGCTGGATTCGGAGGATGTGGCGGTGGTGGCCCAGCTGCTGGCCGAGGCCCTGGAGGGGCTGGATGGGGTGGCGCTGCCGGCCGGCTGACGGGCCGCGGGAGGTTGCGCCGTTGCCCGGCCCCTGGTGCCCGCCTGCGGGAGGTGGTTTGCTGCTGCCTAGTGCTGCCTAGTGATGCCATGGCCCGCGATCGCAAGGGAGCCCAGCTGAGCCTCGAGCTGGAGCCCCAGCTGCTGGAGCGCCTGCGGGCCCGAGCTGCAGCTGATGGCCGCCCCTTGTCTGCCCTGGTGCGCCGCTGGATTGAAGCCGGCCTAGGTGGAGCGCTCGAGCAGCAGGCCGGCGCCCCTGCTGGCCCTGATCTGCTGGCCCGGGTGGAGGCCCTGGGTGCTGCCGTAGCAGATCTGCAGCGCCTCGCATCCCCAGAACGGGTGAGCGCTGCCCCTCGATCAGCTCAGCCGGTGACCCCTAAACGGGTGCCCCTGGGCCCAGGCCAGCTGGAGATCATCGGGGCCGCCCATCTGCAGGCCGAGCCGCCATCCCCTGACCGGGTGATTCCTGATCCCCCGCCCGGGCCTATCACCACCGCCGAGCTGGCCATGCTGACCGGCGCCAACAGGGGCTCCTGGAATACATGGGCCACCAAGGCCGCCTCCGGCGATGTGCGCCACCACCCCCAGGCCGGGAGCTGGCGGCTGGTTGGCAAGTCCGCCCTTGATACAGGAGGCCCGGCCCGCTGGATGTGGGAGCAGGCCTAGGGGTGCCTAGAGGTGCCTAGTGCAGCTGCCTAGGGATGCCTGGTGTTTTGCCTAGTTGTGCCTAGTGCTGCCTAGTGCTGCCCCTTGCGTACTAGCCACACCGGGTGTAGGCTGTTCGTACACCGGGGGGATTCAAGCGTGGGCCGTTACGTCACCTATCTCCGCCTCAGCCGCGAATCGAAGAACGGCCGCAACTACGGCCTGCAGGCCCAGCGCCGTGATCTGGATCTGTTCCTGAGCGGCTGCTGCCCTGATGAGGACGGCTGCCTAGAGGTCGGCAGCTACACCGAGGTTCGATCTGGTGCCGATGATTCCCGGCCCCAGCTGGCCGCGGCGATCGCCCACGCAAAGCGGGAGGGG
>NZ_JAGQCQ010000101.1:0-10931 GCF_024346275.1 Cyanobium sp. BA20m-p-22 | reverse complement strand
AAGCCACTGCCCAGGGGTAGAGGAAAACGGTCTCCACGTCGAAGATCACGAAGACCAGAGCAAACATGTAATAACGAATGTTGAACTGAATCCAGGCGCCGCCGATTGGCTCCATGCCAGATTCGTAGGTCAGCTCCCGCTCGCCCATGCGACTGCTGGGCGACAGCAACTTATTTGCCACCAGTGCCAGCACTGGAACGGCAGCTGCGATCAGCAGGAAGCCGAGAAAGGCGTCGTAGCCCGCGAGCACGAACATGAAACCAACTTGGACCTACCTGCCCCCCAGTCTGACACCCAGGGCCGGATGCTGGCGGCATCGGCCCGACGGGCGCCGATAATCTGATACCAGCGCTCGAGGCCCAGGGATGAGTTCCACAGATACGCCGGAGCCAACAGCCCCGCCGGAGCCAACAGTCATGCCAGGGTCGGCTGCCACATCGGAGCCGGCCGCGCCAAGTCCTGGCCCCGAGTCTGGCCCCCAGTCTGGCGCTGCAGATGGGGAGGTGGATCCGGCCGACCACCGCTTCGAATGCCGCAGCTGCGGGTTCGTCTACGACCCGGCGGAGGGGGTGCGCAAGCTGGCCATCGAACCCGGCACCCCCTTTGTGGAGCTTGATCCGATCAGCTTCCGTTGCCCGGTGTGTCGCAGTCGCGTGGGAGCCTTCAAGGACATCGGCCCCCGCAACAAGCCCAGCGGCTTCGAGGAGAATCTCAACTTCGGCCTGGGGGTCAACCGCCTGACTCCCGGTCAGAAGAATGTGCTGATTTTTGGCGGCTTCGCCCTGGCCTTCGCCTTTTTCCTCTCCCTTTATTCCCTGCGCTGATGACTGGCTCTCCCCTGCTCCGCCCGCTTGGGATTCTGTTGCGACCCCTCCTGGGTTTGCTCTTGGTGATCGGGCTTGGCTTCGGCCTTTCCGGCTGTGTGACCACCGGCTTGCCCATTGCGGCTACCAGCCCCTGGCAGCCGGTGGCCCTGGCCACCAAGGCCAACCCCCTCGATGTGGCCTTCACCGATAACAGCCATGGCTTTCTGGTGGGCAGCAACCGGCTGATCCTCGAAACCAACGACGGTGGGGCCAGCTGGGCCGAGCGAGCCCTGGATCTGCCGGAGGAGGAGAACTTTCGTTTAATCAGCATCGACTTCCGTGGTGAGGAAGGTTGGATTGCAGGCCAGCCCGGGCTGTTGCTGCACACCACAGACGGGGGCCAGAACTGGAGCCGCCTGTTCCTTGACACCAAGCTGCCCGGCGAGCCCTACCTGATTACGGCCCTCGGGCCCAACCAGGCCGAGCTGGCCACCAACGTGGGGGCCATCTACGAAACCCGCGATGGCGGCACCAACTGGCAGGCCGAGGTGGAGGACGCCGCTGGAGCCGTGCGGGAGCTGCGCCGCTTCAACGACGGCCGTTACGTGAGCGTCAGCAGCCTGGGCAATTTCTTCTCCACCTGGGACCCCGGTCAGGGCACCTGGCAACCCCATCAACGGATCAGCAGCCAGCGGCTCCAGTCGATGGGTTTCCAGCCCGATGGCTCCCTTTGGATGCTGGCCAGGGGCGCCCAGATCCGCTTCAACCCTGCTGGCGGCAACGTGGAGGAGTGGGGTAAGGCCGTGATCCCGATCACCAATGGCTTCGGCTATCTCGATATGGCCTGGGCCCCCGATGGTTCGATCTGGACCGGTGGCGGCAGCGGCACCCTGCTGGTGTCAGCCGACGGCGGCAAGAGCTGGCAGAAGGATCCGGTGGGGGGCCAGCAGCCTTCCAACTTCACCCGGATCAGCTTCAGCGCCGATGGCAAGGGCTTCGTGCTGGGTGAGCGGGGCTCCCTGTTGCGCTGGGTGGGCTGACCCCTGACTCTCACCTCTGAGCTCAGCCGCCAACTTCTGTAACCAAGCGCCCCTGTCACTCCCTCCTGCCGGCAGCTCACCCCTAGGATCAATTCGCTGAACGCTTCCGCTATGGCTGCCGGCTCAACTGGAGAACGCCCGTTCTTCGAGATCATTACAAGCATTCGCTACTGGGTGATCCATGCGGTCACCCTGCCCGCCATCTTCCTGGCTGGCTTCATGTTTGTGTCCACGGGCCTGGCCTACGACGCCTTCGGAACGCCCCGCCCGGATGCCTACTTCCAGGCCCAGGAGAGCAAGGCTCCTGTGGTCAGCCAGCGCTACGAGGGCAAAAGTCAGCTTGACCTGCGGTTGAAATAGGCCATGACCCAGACCCCTGCCCCCACAACGCCCCGCAACTACCCGATCTTCACGGTCCGCTGGTTGTCGATCCACGCCCTAGGGGTGCCCACGGTGTTTTTCCTGGGTGCCCTGGCGGCCATGCAGTTTGTTCGCCGCTGAGCCGGTCCATCCCCTCCAGCCATGCAACGCTCCCCCAATCCCAATAACCTGCCGGTCGAACTGAACCGCACCAGCCTCTACCTGGGCCTGCTCTTCGTGTTCACGATCGGCATTCTTTTCTCGAGCTATTTCTTCAATTAATCCCTGTTCAAGTCCCCAGGAGCGCCCCAATGAGCGGCAAGAAGTCCAACCTGCCTGACGGCCGGATTCCAGATCGCCTTCCCGATGGTCGCCCGGCAGTGGCCTGGCGCTCTCGCTGGACCGAAGGGGTGCTACCCCTCTGGCTGGTGGCCACCGCTGGCGGTATGGCTGTGATTTTTGTGGTGGGATTGTTCTTCTACGGCGCCTACGTGGGAGTGGGTTCGGCCTGAGTCTGCCCCGCTGGCTCGGTCCGTGCTCCCCGCTTGAATTCCTAAGCCGTTGCCAAAGAAGCGCCAGCTGCTCAATAACCCCTTTCTGGCCACCCTGACAGGGATTTTGCTTAATTGTTACGGCGAATTGGTGCGTCGCACCTCCAGGATTCGGATCCAAGCCGATCCAGAAGTAGATCGCCTGTTGTATGAAGCAAACGCGCCGATTATCTATGCAATCTGGCACTGCCACGTTTTCTTCTTGCCGCTCGTGCGTCTCTATGCACGCAAGCCGATTTCCGTTCTTCTAAGTTCCCATCGAGATGCCCAAATCGTCGGGGTAGCTGCCCGAATGCGTGGTCTGGAACTGGTGGAAGGCTCCTCCACCCGTGGCGGCACCCGCGCCTATCGCCAGTTGCTGGCCCTCCTGCGGGGGGGGGATTCGGTGTGCATTACCCCCGATGGCCCCAAGGGTCCTGCCTTGAAGTTGAAAGCAGGCATTGTTCAGCTTGCTCAGAAATCTGGTTGTGCTGTGGTTCCTGTGGCTGCGGCCTGCACGCGGATGCGCAGGATAAAAACCTGGGACCGGACCCTTCTACCCCTGCCCTTTGGGCGTTGCGTGTTGGAGCTGGGCCCTCCGATCTACCTCAGTGCTGAGAGCCCTCTGGATGATCAGCTGGCCCAGTTGGCTGCTGCTCTCAATGACACGGTCCACCGTGCGTCCGGAAACCTCCTCGCGTCGGCTTGAACGCGCCGCAGCTGTGAAGGGCAGTGCCCTGCTTTTGCTGTTCCGGCTGGTCGCCCTGCTGCTCACCCCGCTGCTGTTGGCGGTGCTGATCTGGCGCCTGCTGCACGGCAAGGAGGATCCTCGCCGGCTCGGCGAGCGGCTGGGCCTAAGCGGGTGTCGGCGCCCCCCTGGCCAGTTGGTGTGGCTGCATGCCGCCAGCGTGGGTGAACTGATCAGCCTGTTGCCCTTGCTGCAGCAGTTGGAAGGGGTGTCTGGTCCCAGCCTGCTGCTGACTACGGGCTCGCGAAGTTCGGCCGAGTTGGCGAGCCGCTGCCTGGGGGCTGGGGTGGTTCACCAATATGTGCCCCTGGATCACTGGTTGAGTTTTGCCCTCTTTCGCCGCCATTGGCGCCCCGATCTGGGCGTGCTTGCGGAGGCCGAACTCTGGCCTGAGCTGATCCACGCCATGCCCAGGCCCCTGCTGATCAATGCCCGCATGAGTGGGCGTTCCTTTCGGCGCCATCAGCGGCAGTCTTGGTTCGCCGCTTGGTTGCTGGCACGATTTCAGGCCACTTTGGCCCAGTCGCCCCAGGATGGTGAGCGCTTTCGGCGTCTGGGGGGCCGCCAGGTGCGGGCAGTGGGGTCCACCAAGCTCGATGCGGAGCCGCCCAGGGCTGATCCGGCGATCGTGGCAAAGCTGGCCCAGGCGTTCGCCTGCCGTCCAGTGCTGCTGCTGGCCAGTAGCCATGCCGGCGAGGATATTGCCCTGCTGGCCGCCTACCCGGAGCTGCGACGCAGGCTGCCGGCCCTAGCCCTGTTGCTGGTACCCCGTCACCCGCAGCGGGCCCATGAGGTGGCTGAGGCTGCGGCCCGTGATGGCCTGGCCGTGCGCTGTTGGGGCGAGCTGGCCGGGGGCGCCCCCGCCGAAGCCCTCGATGTGGTGGTGGCCGATCGGATTGGGGAAATGGGCGCCTGGATCCAGGCCTCCCGAGTAGTGGTGATGGGGGGCAGCTTCGCTTTGGGCGGGCGGGCCATAGGTGGCCACAACCCGCTCGAGCCGCTTCGGCTCGGCCGCCCGGTGCTGTGTGGTCCAGATATGGCCAACTTCGCCGATCTCACAGAGGAGCTCATTGACACAGGTTGGTTGCTTCAGTGCGCCGATCTCCCCCAGCTCTGGCAGGCGGTGGCGGCTCACCCGGCCTGGGCGGCTCTGCCCCAGGGGCCGCCGCCAGAGCTGCAGGGCCCCAGCCGCCTCATCGCTGCCCTGATCCGTGCGGAGCTCAAGGCCTGATGCTGCTTGCCACCCCCCGCTTCTGGTACGCCCGGCAGCCCACCCTGCTGGCCCGCCTGCTGCAGCCCCTGGGCTGGCTCTATGCCTTGGGCGTGCGTTGGCATCGGCGCCACAGCCGCCCAGGCCGGCTGCCTGTGGCCGTGCTGTCGGTCGGCAACATCACCCTGGGCGGCACCGGCAAGACACCCCTGGTGATCGCCCTGGCCCAGGAGCTCCAGCGGCGCGGCTTCACGGTGGCCGTGCTGTTGCGGGGCTATGGCGCCAACAGCCGCCAGCCCAGGCGGGTGGGCTCAACCGATGCAGCGGCCCTGGTGGGCGATGAGGCCCTGGAAATTCAGCGTTCCCTGCCAGGGGTGGCCGTGTGGGTGGGAAGTGACCGGTTGGCCGGGGGGGCGGCGGCGATCAGCGCAGGCGCCGATCTGCTGCTGCTCGACGATGGACTGCAGCATTGGCGCCTGGCCCGCGACTGTGACATCAGCGTGCTCGATCGTCGCCATGGCCTGGGCAATCGCCTGGTTTTTCCGGCCGGTCCGCTGCGGGAGCCCGTAGATCAGCTGGGGCGCGCCGATCTGCTTGTGCTTGCCGGTGCTGGTTTGGCCCCAAGGCCACCAAACTGGCCCCTGGAGAAGCCCTGCTTCTCCCTGACTGGTTGGATAGAGCCGCCGGAGCGGTTGCTGGCAGAGCCCCTGCTGGCCTTCTGCGGCATCGGCCTGCCGGATAAGTTCTTTGCGGCCCTGCGGCAAGCGGATCTGCAGCTGGCTGCCACCGTTGGCTTCCCAGATCACCACCCCTATGCTGCTGCAGATCTGGAGCGCCTGGAGCGCCGTGCCGACGCCCATGGCGCCACCCTGGTGACCACCTTGAAAGACTGGCAGCGTCTGCCGGAAGGTTGGGGCAGCCGGGTTGTGGCCCTGCCCCTTGTCCTCGATGCCCAGGTAGTGGCGGAGATCGCCTCGGCGGCCCTGGCTCGGCTGGGAGCCAGACGGGCTGGAACCACCTGAATGGTTGAGTCTGCTGCCAGAGCCTGCCGGATCCTGTTGGTGGCTGGGGAAGCCTCCGGCGACCTCCATGGGGGGCACCTAGTGCGGGCGTTCCGCCAGCTTTGCCCCACTGCCGAGGTGGTGGGTGTCGGTGGGGCCCAGCTGGGTGCTGCTGGCATGGAAATCCTGGCGGATGTGAACATGCTCTCGGCGGTGGGGCTGGTGGAGATCGCCGGCAGCATTCCGCGCCACTGGCGGGTGATGCGCCTGCTCAAGCAGCAGATGGCACGGCATCGCCCGGATCTGGTGGTGCTGGTGGACTATCCGGGCTTCAACCTGATCGTGGCCAGGGAGGCCCACCGCCGGGGCATTCCGGTTTTCTTCTATGTGGCTCCGCAGGTGTGGGCTTGGGGGAAGGGGCGGGCGCGTCGCATGGCCGGCTTCATCGACCGGTTGGCGGTGATCTTTCCCTTCGAGGAGGCCATCTTCAATGGCTATGGGCGCCGCTTTGCCAGCTACGTGGGTCACCCCCTGCTCGATGGCCTGGTGGTGAGCTGCGATCGGGCCGACACCCGTCGTCAACACGGCTTTGACGATGTTCAGCCCCTGCTGGTGCTGATGCCAGGCAGTCGCCGCAGCGAGGTGCGGTTGCTGTTGCCAGTGATGCTGCGGGCTGCCGAACTGCTCAGCAACGAAGGCTGGCAGGTGGCTCTAGTGCAGGCCCCCACCGTTCCCGAGAGCTACCTGACCCAGGTGGCCGGCGGCAAACTGCAGGTGCCGCTGATTCGAGGCGATACCTACAACCTGCTGGCAGCTGCCGATGTCGGCCTGATCGCCTCCGGTACCGCCACCCTGGAAGCTGCCCTGCTGGGCTGCCCTCCGGTGATTGTGTATCGCTTCTCCTGGTTTACCTATCTGCTGGCTAGGTTAGTAATTGGGATCCGTTCGATGGGGCTGCCCAATGTGGTGCTCGGCAGGTCGGCCTTTCCGGAGCTGATCCAGCGCAAGTTCAAGCCCGTTCAGCTGGCCCAGGCGGTGCGTGACCTGGCGGCGCGGCGCGGCTTGAACAGGCAGCTCATTGACGAACTGCGCTCGAAGATGGGGGTGGCGGGCGCCTCGGAGCGCGCTGCCAACCTGATGCTTGAGCTGCTGAGATGAAAGCTGAGATGAAAGCCGAGATGAAAGGCCCCCTGCTGTCTCGCTTCCTGGCCTACGGAAGGCGCTATCTGTGGCCCCTTTTCAGCCTGGCGCTGCTGTTCAATTTTGCCTACGGGGCCTCGACCGCCTTCGTGCCCTTGGTGATCCGCTTCCTTTTTGACGACATCCTGCCCTCCAATGACAGGGGCCGTCTCTACCTGGCCCCTGTCGTCATTGTTGGTGTGATCGCCCTGCGGGCGGTATCCCAGTTCGTGGGCACCTATCTCACCGAGTCGGTGGGCCAGAGGATCACTGCCGATCTGCGCACGGACATGGCAACCAAGGTGCTCGAGCTGCCCCAGGCCTATGTGGATAGTCATCCTTCAACCGTGCTGGTGTCTCGGGTTCTGACCGATGTGGATCTAGTCAAGTCTGGCCTGGTGGATGGGTTCTCTTCCCTGATAAAGGATGGATTGACCCTGATTGCACTGGTGACAGTGGCCTTCTATCAGGACTGGCTGCTGTCTGTGCTCGCCTTCATTCTTTTCCCCCTAGGCGTCTATCCGGTGCTGCGTTCCTCCAAGAAGGTGCGCCATCATTCCAAAGCGGGCCAGACCCGTCTTGCCCGTTTGGCGGCCTACCTACAGGAGGCCCTGGTGGGCTCAAGGGTGGTGAAAATCTTCGGCATGCAGGCCTATGAACTGGGCCGTTTTCAGGAGGAGAACAATTCTGTTTTGGCTTCGGCTTTGCGCACCTCCAGGGCCAAGCTGATCAACCAGCCGCTGATGGAATTTTTGGGCGCTGTGGGTTTCAGTGCAGTGCTGGTTTATGGGGGCGAGACTGTGCTTGCCGGCGACCGTACCACCGGCAGTTTCTTCGCATTCCTCACTTCGCTCTATCTCTGTTATGCCCCCTTCAAGGGTATTGCCAGGTCAAACGCCACCCTCCAGCAGGGCCTATCGGCGGCGGAGGAGCTGTTCACCATCCTCGATGTAGAGGTTGAGCCGAGCGATCCTCTGCGGCCCCAGCCCCTCAAGGGTTTCGAGCAGGGCCTGAAGGCCGAGCAGGTGAGCTTCGCCTATGGGCAGGATGAGGTGATATCCAGCCTGGATCTCGAGGTGCCCTGTGGTGCAACCGTGGCCCTGGTGGGTCCAAGTGGGGGTGGCAAGAGCACGATCATCGATCTCTTTTGTCGCTTCCACGATCCCCAGCGGGGTCGACTGACGATTGACGGCATCGATTTGAGGCAGGTGGCTCAGGCTGATCTGCGCGCCCTCATCTCCGTGGTCGATCAGAACACTTTTCTGTTCAATGACAGCGTCGCCAACAACATCGCCTATGGCCACGCCGAGGCTTCAGCTGAGACGATCGAGGCAGCAGCCCGGGCCGCCAATGCCCACAATTTCATAGTGCAGTTGCCCCAGGGCTATGAAACCCCAATTGGTGAGAATGGCACCATGCTCTCTGGCGGACAGCGTCAGCGCATCGCCATTGCCAGGGCCCTGATCAAGAACGCCCCTATCCTTTTCCTGGATGAGGCCACATCGGCTCTGGATTCCGCCTCAGAGCAGCTGGTCCAGGAAGCGCTCGACCGCTTGATGCAGCATCGCACCACCTTGGTGGTGGCGCACCGGCTCTCCACCATCGTCAATTCCGATCGGATCTGTGTGATTGAAGCAGGCAGACTGGTGGAGGCCGGCACCCACAGCGAGCTCTTGGCTAGGGGCGGTCGCTATGAGTCCCTATTCTCCACCCAGTTTGCAAGGGCTTGAACCCCTTAGGGAATCTCCCATAGACGCTTTCCCCTTTTTGGGTTTGCTCCTGGCTTTTGCTTTTAGATTTTGGTTGGGCGTTTGCCTCGTTGTTTGATTTGCTGCTGGCGACCAAAGTTGCTGGCGACCTATTGCCCCTTTGGTGATAGCATGGGAAGGCTATCTAGCTGTTGGCAGCGAAAGTGAACGATTCGGTAGATCAGCCTGGTGACCAGGGGGGTATGGACACCTCCGCCATGACCGATGATCAAATTGTCGCTCAAATTGCAGGTCTCATACGCAAATGCGTCCCTGATGCCCAGGCAGTTGCGATTGGCATGGATTCCAGGCTGGTGGAAGATATTGGCATTGACTCCCTGGGCGCCTACGAATTAATTATGGAAGCGGAAGACCTTTTCCATATTGAAATCACTGATTCCCAGGTTGAAGGCATAAAGACAGTCGCCGACCTGATTGCCATCGTGCGTGGGCCTATCGTGCAAGGGCCCAATGCCTGAATCCTTGTCGGCTCAAGTTGCCGTAACTGGATTGGGCTGTATCTGTCCCCTGGGAAATACTCCGGAGGCTGCCTACTCCGCCTACGCTCGAGGTGATACGGGAATCAGCTTGCTTACTGAGCCCTGGGCCGAAACTTTCAAGTCCAGGCTTGGTGGTTTAGTAAAATTGGATATGGTGGCTGAGCTGGGTGACTATCTGGTTAGTCGTCTGGATCGTTTTAGCCAGTTTGCCCTGCTTGCATCTAGGCAGGCCTGGAATGCAAGTGGTTTGCATAATTCTGGGCTTGCCCCCGAGCGACTGGCCGTAGTTATGGCCACTGGAATTGGCGGAATTAATACCATGCTTGAGCAGCATCAAAGGCTCATCTCCGGTGCCAAGCGACTCCATCCGTTGGGGATCGCCATGGCCATGCCCAACGCTGCCACAGCGCAGATATCGATGGAAATAGGAGCCTGCGGGGGAGCCCATGCGCCTGTTTCAGCCTGTGCAGGTGGTGCTGAGGCGATTGCATGGGGGTTGATGTTGCTCGAAGCTAGAAAAGTTGATGCCGTGCTTGTTGGTGGGGCTGAATCTGCAATCCATCCCCTCGCGATCCGGGGATTTTCAGAGATGCGTGCCCTTTCTTCAAGACTTGACGATCCAGCCTCTTCTTGTCGCCCGTTTGCCGCAGATCGTGAGGGCTTTGTCCTGAGTGAAGGGGCTGGGGCAATTGTGCTTGAACGACTGGAGGATGCCAGGGCCCGCCATGCGCACGTGCAGGCGCTGCTGATGGGTGCCGGGATGACGAGTGACGCCCACCACCTGGCTACACCCCACCCCGAGGGAGTGCACGCAGCCAGGGCGATCAGTCTGGCCCTGCGGGATGCGGATATATCAGCGCAGGATGTGAACTTCATCAGCGCCCACGCAACCGGTACCCGGATCGGAGATCTAGCTGAATCTCGGGCGATTGAAACTGCTTTTGGTGCCTCTATCCAGGATCTTTGGGTCACCGCTCCCAAGGGAGCCCTGGGCCATCTGCTGGGTGGAGCTGGTTCGGTGGAATCGGTCTTGACAATAAAGGCCCTTCAGGCTGGCGTTGTGCCGGTGAGCGTTAACTCAACCCCGCGGGATCCGGAGATAGGCCTGAATATTCCTACCGCTTCTGAGCCCTGTCTGGTGAATAGTTCCCAGCGTTTTGCCATAAAGAATACATTTGGTTTTGGCGGCCACAATGTATCTCTTGTGTGGGCAAGTACCTAGGGCTATTCAGCCATCAGGTTCTTAATGGGAATTGAGCCCCCCTGCGCCAAGGTGATCAACGCGGTTGGGAGGGCAAACCGCTAGAAAGATTTCAGATTAAAACTCCTTGCTTCCCAGCCCAGCGTGATTTCCTCTGCCACACCCCCAGTTACGGATGGTCCCCGTTTCGACCGAGCTGACTGGTCAGGCGCCTTCCGCAACGTCGGCTTAGAGCTCAGTGACGAGTTGGTAGTTGCCGTTAGGGGCACCATTCCAAAAGAGTTGGCGGGCACCCTGTATCGCAATGGTCCGGGCCGGCTTGAGCGAGGAGGCCTCTGGGTCCACCACCCCTTCGACGGCGATGGCATGGTCGCGGCCCTCAGATTTGAAGCCGGTCAGGTCCACCTGAGCAACCGTTTCGTGCGTACCGAGGGCTGGCTGGCCGAGGAGCGGGCCGGGCGCTTCGTCTATCGGGGGGTGTTTGGCACCCAGAAGCCTGGCGGTGTCTTGGCCAATGCCTTCGATTTGCGCCTCAAGAACATCGCCAATACCCATGTGGTGCGGCTCGGCGATCAGCTGCTGGCGCTCTGGGAGGCGGCCGAGCCCCA
>NZ_JAGQCQ010000100.1:0-10968 GCF_024346275.1 Cyanobium sp. BA20m-p-22 | reverse complement strand
ACCGAGGAAATGCCCGCCGATTTTGCCCGGCTGGCCCTGCCCCAGCTCCAGCAACTGGTGGGCCGCGATCTGGCCAGCCTGCGGCTGAGTTCCAGCGATATTCGCTGCACCAGCACGCCCCGGCGGCTGGTGGTCTGGGTGGAAGGGTTGCCGGAGCGCCAGCCAGACCTGGAAGAGGAGCGCAAGGGCCCTCCCTCGGCCCAGGGCTGGAAGGACGGCCAGCCGACCGCGGCGGCCCTGGGATTTGCCAGACGATGTGGTGTGGCCGCCGAGGCGTTGCGGAGCCTCGATACCCCCAAGGGTCCGTTTGTTTTTGCCCGCTGTGTCGCGGCGGGGCTGCCGACGGCGACTGTGCTGGCAGAGCAGATCCCGCTCTGGCTCGCTGCCCTTCAGGGACGTCGTTTTATGCGCTGGGGCGCCGGGGAAATCCGCTTTTCCCGGCCCGTCCGCTGGCTTTTGGCCTATCTGGATGCCCTGCCGATACCGGTCTCCCTAGTAGGTAGCGACCCGGCCATCAGCACCACCACGGTGAGCCGGGGCCATCGGCTCCACTGCTCCGCCGTAGCGATTGGCAGCGCCCAGGCCTACTTCCCTGCCATGGCTGCTGCGGGAGTTGTGGTGGATCGGGATCGCCGCGCCGAACTGATCCGGGCGGCCGTGGACGAGGCCGCCGCCACCCACCAGGCGGATGCCGACCTGCCCGACAGCCTGTTTGAGGAGTTGGTCGATCTGGTCGAGTCGCCCTCCCTGCTGGAAGGCCGCTTTGCTGAGCGCTACCTCGACCTCCCCGCCGAGGTGCTGTGCAACGTGATGCGGTCCCACCAGCGCTATGTGCCGCTCTACCGCCAGGGGCGCAGCAACGACCCCCTCGGCCTAGATGCCCGCAACAGCCTGCTGCCCCGCTTCCTCTGCATCAGCAATGGCCTGCCCGCGGCGGCGGCCACCGTGGCCCGCGGCAATGAGCGGGTCTTGAGGGCCCGCCTTGCCGATGCCGAGTTTTTTGTCAGTGCCGACCGCGCCGTGGCCAGTATTAACCGCCGCGACCAGCTCGCCCGCGTCACCTTCGCCGCAGGCCTGGGCAGCCTGCTGGAGCGCACCGAACGGCTGGAATGGTGCACCGATGTGCTGCTCCAGCAGCTGGAGCTCTCGGTCGGCACCCCTGAGCTGGCGCGCCGGGCCGCCCACCTCTGCAAGCACGATCTGGTGAGCCAGATGGTCGGCGAGTTCCCGGAACTGCAGGGCGCTATTGGCGGTAAGTACCTCCTGGCCGAGGGGGAGCCCCGTGGCGTCGCCCTGGCTGTGTTGGAGCACTACCTGCCCCGAGGAGCAGGCGATGGACTGCCCAGCTCCCCTGCCGGCGCCGTGCTGGCCCTTGCTGAGCGGCTGGAGCTGCTCTTGAGCATCTATGCCAAAGGAGAGCGACCGACGGGCTCCTCCGACCCCTACGCCCTGCGCCGCGCCGGTCAGGGACTGCTGCAGATTCTCTGGGATAGGGGCTGGCGCCTCGACCTGAACGCCCTGCTGGAGCGTTGTGCCCTCCACTGGGCCCAGCTTCTGCCCCACCTTGGCGTAGACGCCCAGGCCCTCGCCAACGATCTGGCTGAATTCCTGCGCCAGCGGTTGTTGACCCTGCTGGAGGAGGACGGCATGGACGGCGACCTGGTGCAGGCCGCCGCAGGCGAGACCGTGGCACTGCAAAGGGTGCTGGGGGACCCTGAGGATGCGCGGCAGCGGGTGGCCCTGCTGGTGCAGTTGCGCCGCAGCGGGGAACTGACGGCCGTTCAGGCGGTTGTCACCAGGGCCACCCGGCTGGCGGAGCACTCTGAGCTCAGCACCACCGTGCTCAGTGCTGACGGGGTGGTCAATGCCGACCTGTTCGAAAAGGAGAGTGAGTCGGCCATGCTCGCCGTTCTTTCCGCCCTTGAACCGATCGCCCTGGCCGGCTCGCCTGAGCGCTATGGCCAGCTGGCCCGGGGCCTAGCCGCTGGGGCAGACGCCCTGGCGGCATTTTTCGATGGCCCGCAGAGCGTGATGGTTATGGCCCAGGATCAGGCCGTGCGCACCAACCGTCTCAATCTGTTGGCCGTGCTGCGCAATCAGGCCTCGGTGCTGGCCGACTTCAGCCGGATAGGCGGCTGAGGGGCGCGGGCAGGCTGCCTACTTGGCTGCCAGCACAGGTTCACGCTCCTGATCTGCCTTGCCCGGCCCTGGCCGGGGCACTTGGCCAGCCACCTTGATGCCTCCCTTGATGCTGCTCACCGCCAACATGGCGTTGACCTCGGCATCTTCCCGAACTGCGCTGCTTACGGGCTTGTAGCCCTGGGGCGCCAGTGCATTGCCCCTGAGCACCGAACCCAGGGTGAGGAGGGTCAGCTTGAGTTGTTGCCAGGGATTCATCATCACAACACGCTTATACAAATAGCTGTCGAATGTAAGCCGTTGCACATCCTTGTCGCCGCACATCTCGACAAAGGCCTCGCGGGCTGCATCGTTGCGATAGAAAATATTTTGGAGAATCTCCAGCACTTTGTAAGTGGCTCCGTATTTCCGGTCCCATTTCTTTAGATATTTTTTGAGATCCTGCTCTGTTGGAATCCGGCTACCAGAAGAGCTGGATTCGACAATCTGCTCGGCGCACATGCGACCGCTCTTAGCGGCGAAATAAATCCCTTCACCGGAGCTCTTGGTCACGTAGCCGGCCGCATCACCAACCAGGGCCATGCGCCCCACAACCCGGCGTGGCCTGGGATGTTCGGGGATTGGGTGGGCCTCCACCTTGATCACCTCGCCGTTGACCAGACGCTTCTTGGCCCGTTCGCGAATGCCTACCTGGAGGCTTTTGATTAAGCCCTGGTTTTGCTGCATGGTGCCGGTGCCCACGGCCACATGGTCGTACTTGGGGAAGACCCAGGCATAAAAATCTGGGGAAACATCCGTACCCACGTACATCTCGGCGAGATCTTCGTAGTACTTCATTTCCTCCACAGGCAACCTGATGCGTTCCTGGAAGGCGATCGCCACGTTGTAATCGCCAGCATCCATGGCCTTGGCTACGCGGCTGTTGGCGCCATCGGCACCGACGATCAGGTCCACCTCCAGGCTTTTCGACTCGCCAGTGGCCTCGCCGCTGGAATAGTCGGAGTAGGTGAGGGTGTAAGGACCCTGGCGATTGGTGCCGGTTTCGATCTTAGTTACCAGACCGTTTACCAGTTGGGCGCCGAGCTGGGAGGCCCGTTCACGCAGGTAGGCGTCGAGAACCTCGCGGCGGCACATGCCGATGTATTCATCTTCGTTTTCAAGATTGATATCCACCTCCCGGTTTGAGGGGGAAATCATCTTCATGTGACGCACCTTGCGATCGATAATCGACTCGGGTAGGTCAAATTCACTGACCATGCAGAGCGGAATGGCGCCCCCACAGGGTTTGGCGTTATCGAGCTTGCGCTCAAAGATCCAGGTTTGAATCCCGGCCTTGGCCAGCACTTCAGCCGCACAGGAACCACTGGGGCCGCCACCCACCACTGCCACACGCAACATCGGAAAACCGCTCCGCCAGGAAGGATGTTGCTTTGAAGCTAACACTGCTGCTTGGTCGGCCGGCGGCCCCCCCAGCCCTGCCCACTTAGGATCCGTCTCAGATCGGGCGGTTGATCGGTGCCAGTGGGGGGAGCCGCGTGAACCTTCGCAATCCCAGTGGTTCCGGTCGCTCTTCGGCTGCGCGCCCCCGGGCGCTGGACGACATACCGGTCGCCCGCAGGACAGCCCCACCGGCGAGTCGAACCAACCGTTGGCTTCTGCGTCTGAGCATCGGCAGTGCCAGCCTCCTCCTTTGCCTCGGCGGGTTGCTGCTGCTGCGGCCCAGGTTTCTGGTGGACCTGCTCGGCTTGCCTCCTGTTAGTGGCCTCGACGCCCGGATGGGTCCGGATGGTCGCCTGTTGGGCCATTTCCCCTACGCGGAGCTTCCAGACTCGGAGCTGGCTTCGGTGGCCCCTGGGTTGGCCCTGCACCGCGATGCGGCCGGCCCCCTGCTGGCCATGCAGCGCGATGCCGCCCAGGACGGGGTGCGTCTGGTGGTGCTGAGTGCTTTCCGTCCGGTGGGACTCCAGAAGGAGTTGTTCTTTGACGTCAAGGCGGAACGCAGCCAGAGCGCCAGGGAAAGGGCCATGGTTAGCGCTCCCCCCGGCTTTTCCGAACACAGCACCGGCTATGCGGTGGACCTGGGCGATGGGAGCGAGCCGGCAACCAACCTGGCTCCCTCCTTCGACCAGACAGCAGCCTTTGCCTGGCTTCAGGCCCATGGGGCCCGCTACCACTTCACCCTCTCATTTCCGCGGGACAACCCCCAGGGGGTGAGTTATGAGCCCTGGCACTGGCGATTCGAGGGCAGTGCCGAGGCTCTCAAGGTGTTCGAGCCGGCCCAGCGTCTTTCCCGCTGACGGGGGGCTGGGAGCTGGGGGCTGGGGCTGGGTCAGGGGCAAGGCAAGGCAGGTCAGGGCAGAGCAGGGTGGGTTAGGGTTTAACCTTGGCCACAAATTTGCCTCATCTGGAGGCGGGCCAATATTTCTTTTAAAAGAAGCTTTCAACTCTATGAGTAGCGGCGCACACACTGGCACGCCGATTCGCAACATTGCGATCATCGCCCACGTTGACCATGGCAAAACAACCCTGGTAGACGCCCTGCTCGGGCAGTCGGGCATTTTCCGCGAAGGAGAGGCGGTGCCCACCTGTGTGATGGATTCCAACGACCTGGAAAGGGAACGGGGAATCACCATTCTCTCAAAAAATACCGCTGTTGATTACGAAGGCATACGGATCAATATCGTTGATACCCCCGGCCACGCTGATTTCGGTGGTGAGGTGGAGCGGGTCTTGGGAATGGTCGATGGCTGTCTCCTGATCGTTGATGCCAATGAGGGGCCCATGCCCCAAACGCGCTTTGTGCTCAAGAAGGCCCTCGAAAAAGGCCTCCGTCCGATCGTATTTGTCAACAAAATTGATAGGGCCCGGGTCGATCCGGAAGTTGCCGTCGACAAGGTGCTCGACCTATTCCTTGAGCTTGGCGCTGACGACGACCAATGCGATTTCCCCTACCTCTTTGGGAGTGGCATGGGCGGTTATGCCAAGCCCGACATGAAAACCGAGAGCGACACCATGAAGCCGCTCTTTGATGCCATCTTGCGCCACGTTCCACCGCCGGTTGGGGATCCAGAGAAACCTCTGCAGCTGCAGGTGACCACCCTGGATTACAGCGATTTTCTCGGCAGGATCATGATCGGCCGCATTCACAACGGCACCATCAAGGCGGGCCAGCCAGCTGCATTGATCCGCGACGACGGCAGCATCAAGCGCAGCCGTATCAGCAAGTTACTGGGCTTCCGCGGCCTGCAGCGGGTTGAGATCCAAGAGGCCCGAGCTGGTGATCTGGTTGCCGTGGCGGGCTTTGACGAGGTGAATATCGGCGAGACAATCGCCTGCCCAGACCACCCCGAAGCCTTGCCCCTGATCCGGGTTGATGAACCAACCCTGCAGATGACCTTCGTCATCAACGACTCTCCCTTTGCCGGCAAGGAAGGCAAATTTGTTACCAGTCGCCAGGTGCGTGATCGGCTCCAGAAGGAGCTGCTCACCAACGTCGCCCTGCGGGTTGAAGACACCGATTCGCCCGATCGCTGGTCAGTGAGCGGCCGCGGTGAGCTGCACCTCGGCATTTTGATTGAAACTATGCGTCGGGAGGGCTATGAATTTCAGGTTTCCCAGCCCCAGGTGATTTTCCGCACCATCGATGGCACCCCATCGGAGCCCTATGAAACCCTGGTTCTCGATGTCCCTGAGGAAGGGGTGGGAGGCTGCATTGAAAAACTCGGCACCCGCAAGGCCGAGATGCAGAACATGGAAAATACCAACGATGGCCGCACCCAGCTGGAGTTTGTGGTGCCGGCCCGGGGCCTGATCGGCTTCCGTGGCGAGTTCATTCGCGCCACCCGCGGTGAGGGAATCATGAGCCACTCCTTCCTGGACTACCGGCCCATGCAGGGCGACATGGACAACCGCCGCAACGGCGTTCTGATTGCCTTTGAGGAGGGTACGGCCACCTTCTATGCCCTCAAGGGCGCGGAGGATCGGGGCCAGTTCTTCATTACGCCTGGCACCAAGGTTTACAAAGGCATGATTGTCGGTGAACACAACCGCCCCCCTGATCTGGAGCTGAACGTTTGCAAGGCCAAGCAGGTGACCAACATCCGTTCGGCCGGTGCGGAGGTGCTCGACACCCTGCAGGCACCGATTCAGATGACCCTGGAGCGAGCCCTCGAGTACATCGGCCCCGATGAGATGCTTGAAGTGACGCCCGAATCGATTCGTCTGCGCAAGCTGCCTTCCAAAAAGGCCGCCAAGCGCTGATTGGTGAGCCTGCCGGAGCCACCGCTGCTGCCCCAGGATCCAGAAGAGCAGGCCTTGGTTGGTGACCCTCGGCTGGCACACGCCATTGCCCTCTTCAATGGGGGCGACTGGTACGCCTGCCACGACGGCCTCGAGGAGCTCTGGCACGAAACCTCGGGCAGGATGAGGCCCCTCCTGCAGGGAATCCTGCAGATTGCTGTGGCAGAGTTGCACCATGAACGCGGCAACCTGCGCGGAGCCACCATCCTCATGGGCGAAGGGCTTGGCCGCCTCCAGGGGGACCTGGAAGGGGGCCTCGGCCTTGACCTGGACAACCTACGGCTCCAGGTGGGTGCGCGTTTGCAGGCCCTGCAGCAGCAGCGACCACTGCGAGGCCTGGATATGCCCTATTTGGCAGTTAAGATCCAGGCTTAAATATCATCTTAATTGTTGATTAATTGCTTGACCTCCGGTGCTTGACCCCTTTGAATCCCATACCCGGGCCCATGCTTAGGCTTCTCCTACCCCTATTCCTTTCTGCCCATATTGCCTATCCCGTTTCAGCCCAGATCGAGCCTCTTGTGACCCAACCAACCACTTCCGGTGTTGGCGTTGGCGTTGGCGAGGCAGCCGAGCCGAGCAGGGGAAGTCTCTCCCCAGAGGGTCGTCAGGTAACACCACTAACTGGGTTAGTTACTATTGAATCAGATCTCCAGAAGGCTGATAATAGCACTGGTGTAGTCACTGCCACCGGCAACGTACGCATTCTCTACCCTGATCGGGGAGTTGTTGCTACGGCCAGGCAAGCACAATATTTTAGTAAGGAGGGCAGAGTTGTGCTCAGCGGCGATGTTGATATTATCCAGGATAACGGCAATAGTCTGCGGGCCGAACGCATTGTTTACCTGGTTGAGCGCGAAAGAATCATCGCCGATCCGGTAGAGGGCCAGCAGGTGATTATTCGCTACTATCTGAATTCACCGGTGGGAGCTGGGATGGGAGTGCTTGATGGACAAAAGGCCCCACGCCCATGAGTTTAGAGTTACTTGATGTGGTGCTAGCCATTGGTAAGCGTTGCCTTGTCAACCATGTTTCGTTGAACTTTGAACAGGGAGAGGTGGTTGGCCTGCTTGGTCCAAATGGAGCTGGTAAAACCACCACCTTCGGGCTAGTTACGGGTTTGCTGCGTCCAGATAGTGGCAAGGTGTTGATGAATGGCAAGTCGATCGCCCATCTACCAATGCCTAGGCGCGCCCAGCTGGGGATTGGTTACCTCCCTCAGGAACCGAGCGTTTTTAGGCAGTTAACCGTTCGAGAAAATTTAAATCTAGCCCTGCAGGAAAGCGGAGCTCCACGCCGCCTGAGAAGGGATCGAATCGACTCACTGATCCACGATTTTCATCTTACCGAATTTCAAAATCGACTCGGCTATCAATTGTCAGGTGGCGAGCGCCGACGCTGTGAGGTTGCTCGAGCTCTGGCAGTCGGGGAGGAGGGTCCGCGCTATCTGCTGTTGGATGAACCCTTCGCTGGGGTCGATCCGATTGCTGTTGGAGACCTGCAAAGTTTAATTCAGCAGTTGCGCTCTCGTGGCATGGGATTGCTGATTACCGATCATAATGTCAGAGAAACCCTGGCGATCACCGATCGCGCCTATATTCTATCTGAGGGTCGTATATTAGCTTCTGGCACATCCCACTCCATTGCGGCTGATCCGCTCGTGCGCCGCCACTACCTAGGTGAGGATTTTAAAATTTGAACATTCCCTCAATCCCAAAAATATTTAGCCGTCAATGGGCAAGGTTCCCCCTATTGGATCGGTGGATTCTTTCCGAACTTATCCCTCCCCTATTGTTTGGTATCGGCGCGTTCACTGCCGTAAGTTTTTCGGTGGGAGCTGTTTTCGAGATTCTACGTCGTATTTCGGAAACCTCAGTTCCGCTTGGTGATGTTGTAAAGATACTTTTGCTCCAGCTTCCGTCTTTTATGGTTATATCCTTTCCGATGGCCACATTAATGGCCGCCCTGCTTAGCTATGGCAAACTAGCCTCAACTAGTGAGCTCACCGCTTTACGAAGTGTTGGGGTATCGGAATGGCGCATGGTGGTGCCTGGGGTTTCGTTGGCATTAGTAATGATGTTTTTGACGTTGACATTTAATGAGTGGGTTGTTCCCAATACTATGTACCAGTCCAAGGCCCTGCTGGACCGCTCCCTGGGTAGGGCCATCATTGGTCAGTCTGCTGAAAATATAACTTACTCTAAGTTTGGAGAGATTAAAAATAGTGAGGGTCCGGTCTCTAGGGGGCTTACCACTTTTTTTGCTGCTCGGGAGTACAAGGACGGAAATATGTTCGGGATTACCGTTCTTGATTTCGCTGATACCAATCGTCAGATTTTACTGCAGGCCCAATCGGGAAGTTGGCTTGAGAGCCAAGGTAGCTGGGAATTCAGGGATGGAGTTATATCAGTATTGCCATCGGGTAAGGATAAGCAGTTAACAACAGGAGCCTTTGAGAAATATGTTTTTAAGCTCGGCATGGAGCCTATCCAGGCCGCAAAGCTACCTAAGGATTTTGATGTTTTCTCCAATACCCTTACCGTCGGTCAAGCAATGACTGCAGAGCGCCTGCTCAGGGAGTCTGGACAGACAAAGCGGGCTCGCAAATTCCAGGTACGTATCCAGGAAAAATTTTCTTTTCCCGCCGTCTGCCTCGTTTTTGGCTTGCTGGGCTCCACCCTTGGCAGCCGGCCAACTTCTCGGCAGAGCAGCAGCAAGGGCTTTGGCATGACGGTGATCTTCCTTTTCGTCTATTACCTTGGCGCCTATATCTTTAGTATGATTGGTGTTAATGGCTTTTTGCCCCCATTTGTTGCTGCTTGGTCCCCGGTTTTATTGGGGCTGGGTACGGGATCATTTATTTTATATCGCTCCAGTCGATAGCCATTAAAGACTCGACTTCCTGCCTGCAGGTTTTGCGACCCTGCCCACCGGTTGACACCCAATGGCCTCGCAATGACTCACCTAGGTGGCGTGTAACATGGCATCTTTATTTAATTATTTTATGAGTTAAAAGCCTCTGGCTGGTCCTGGTTTCGATTAAGCTCTTATTACGCTGGTTTTCTCTAATGTTTCCGGACCCTGTCATTGCCCTGGGCCTTACAGCCTTTGCCCTGTTGCTGTTGGTGTTGCCCCTGGCCTTCTGGGCCTTGAGTGGTGGCCACCCCAGCAAGGCAGTTCGCCTGCTCGTGGCTGCCGCCAACCTCTGCTTGACGGCCCAGCTGGTGCTGCGTTGGTGGGATTCGGGCCATTTCCCGATCAGCAACCTCTATGAGTCCCTCTGTTTTCTGGCCTGGGCCTGCACCCTGACCCAGCTGCTTGTCGAGCGGAACTGGCCTTCCCCTTTGGTGCCTGCGGCAGCGACGCCAATGGCCCTTGGCTGTGTGGCTTTTGCCAGTTTTGCCCTGCCGGATCGGCTGCAGGAGGCCTCTCCCTTGGTGCCGGCACTGCGCTCCAGTTGGTTGGTTATGCACGTCAGCGTGATCATGGTCAGCTACGCGGCTTTGCTGGTGGGATCCCTGTTATCGCTGGCGGTGCTCTTCACAGATCGTGGCAACAGTCTCGAGCTGCGCAGCAGTTCCATTGGCAGCGGCGGCTATCGCCAGGCCACCCTGGTCACAGCAGCCGACGGCAGTGGTTCTGGGGTGGCCCCATTCCAGCTAAGCAGTGTGGCCATGCCGGTAGTAGAGCAACTTGATTCACTCAGTTATCGCACCATCACCGTGGGGTTCTTGTTGCTTTCAGTTGGGCTGGTAAGTGGGGCGGTGTGGGCAAATGAGGCATGGGGTAGCTGGTGGAGCTGGGATCCCAAGGAAACCTGGGCCCTTATTTGCTGGCTCGTATACGCGGCCTACCTCCACACCCGCCTGATTCGCGGCTGGCAGGGCCGCAAGCCTGCGCTTGTTGCAGCGGCAGGCTTGGTGGTGATTGCGGTTTGCTATATCGGCGTCAACCTATTAGGTATCGGTCTGCACAGCTATGGATGGTTTTTTGACAGCTAAGAGCCGCTAGCTACGAGCTCTTAGCTAGCAGCCATGTCTCCTAGGCGACTACGGCGCTGGGGCGCTTGCTGTTGCGAATGCCGGTGATAGCTGCCCCATAGTCTGGTTGGTTGAAGATTCCCGAGCCGCTCACGATCGCGTTGGCACCGGCCTCGATCACTTTCCAGGCATTTTCCGCCTTGATGCCCCCATCCACCTCGATCCAGGGGTCCAGACCCCGTTCATCGCACATCCGGCGTAGGGAGCGGATTTTCTGAACCTGGTTATCAATGAAGCTCTGGCCGCCAAAACCCGGGTTGACGCTCATGATCAAGACCAGATCGCAGAGCTCCAGGCAATACTCGAGGCTGTCCAAGGGGGTGCTGGGGTTGAGCACGGCCCCGGCCAGTTTGCCGAGATCCTTGATCTGGGCCAGGTTGCGGTGGAGGTGGGGACAGGCTTCCACCTGCACGGAAATGATGTCGGCTCCCGCATTGGCGAAGTCGGCGACGTAGTTCTCCGGCTCCACGATCATCAGGTGCACGTCGAG
>NZ_JAGQCQ010000010.1:0-29034 GCF_024346275.1 Cyanobium sp. BA20m-p-22 | reverse complement strand
ATAGCCGCGGCCCCGCACCGTGTCGATCACATTGAGCTCGGGCTCCAGCTCCGCCAGCAGGCGCCGCAGCCGGGACAACCGCACATCGATGCTGCGGCTCTGCTCCACATCCACCAGGCTGCCGCTGGCCTGGCCCAGGTCCTGACGACTGACCACCTCCCCGGCCCGGCTGCAAAGCAGCTGCAGCAGGGCCACGTCGCCGCGGGAGAGGTCCAGGCCCGCGCCCTGGGGGTGGCCCAGCCAGAGCTGCTGGGGCTGGAACTGGAGCTCACCGAGTTGCCAGGCTTGGGCCCCAAGCCGGCTGATCTGGGCAGGCTTGAGCAGCTGCTCCACCCGTAACTGGAGCTCCCGAAACAGAAAGGGCTTACCCAGATAGTCGTTGGCTCCGGCCTCCAGCCCCGCCACCCGATCCCGGGGTCCCCCCAGGGCGGACAACATCAGCACCGGCAGGTGGGGCAGCCCCCGGCGCAGACGCGCAAGCACATCGGTACCCCGTTGTTCGGCCAACAACTCATCGAGCACCAGCAGATCCGGCTGGGATTGGTCAAAGGCAAGCTCGAGCTCGCGGGGATGGCTCAGGTGACGGGCCGACCAGCCCCGCTGGGCGAACTGGCTCAGGAGCAGGGCTCCCAGCTCAGCATCGTCGTCGAGGATCCAAATCGTTTCGGCCACGTCGATCAGTCCGGTGGGAGCGCCATGACCTTTTTATTGGGTCGTGCCTAGGGACCTGTACCTAGCGCCCCTAATCTGTTCAGGCTAGCGCCAAGTTTCGTCGCCAGAAATCAGGCGGTACCGCAGAAGGTGACGTCGGGGAACTTGAGCTTGGCCTCATCAAGGCTCTTGCCCTTGCCCTCCTCCTGCCAGTAGTTGATCACTTCGGTGGCCTTGTTGAGCACCTCAACGCGCTCGTTGTCGGTGATCCAGCTCTTGCCCTCCAGCTCACCCTTGAGGGTTTCCCAGGCATCTTCCCGCGGCCAGAAGAAATAGGCGGTCAGGGGGCTGGGGCCGCCACCGACGATCTGATCCACCGCCAGGGCGACGTTGTCGGGCAGCCAGAGAATCTTCAGCAGGAAGCGACCCTCATCGGCCTTGGGGGTATAGCCGGATGGAACACCGTCTTCGTCAATGGTGGCCGTGGCCAGGGCAGCGCTGCCGCCACGCATGACCGGGCGCCCCTGGGTGGTTGTGTCATCTGCTGCAACCGGCACCTCGGACACTTCTGCCAGCACAGGCACTTCTGCCGCCACGGGCACTTCGATCACAGCAGCGCCAGGAGCGCTCTCGGGGGCTGGCATGGGCTCGACGCTCAAGGCAACGATTCAAACAACTAACCTACCAGCCGCTTCCCCGGCCCATGGCCCTGCGCCTGTTCCTTGATTCGGCCGACCCCCATGCCTGGCAGGAGTGGCTGCCCAGCGGCCTCTTCCACGGGGTGACCACCAACCCCACCCTGCTCTGCCGGGCGGCCCAGACCTGCAGTTTGGACAACCTGGCCGCCCTCAGCGCGACGGCCCTCAGCCATGGCATCGCCGAACTGCACCTGCAGGCCTGGGGACCATCCCCGGCGGAGATGCTGGGCTGCGCAGAGCAGCTGGCGGCCCTGGCCCCCGGCCGCATAGCCGTAAAGCTGCCTGTGACCCGCCAGGGGGCAGCCGTGGGCCGGGAGCTCGGCCGCAGGGGCATCCCCTTGACCTTCACCGCTTGCTACGAAGTCCACCAGGTGCTGGTCGCTGCCGCCCTGGGGGCCACCTACATCGCCCCCTACCTGGGGCGCATCAATGATCAGGGCCGCGACGGGCTGGCGGAGGTGATCGCCATGCAGCGCTGCCTGGAGGGCATCGGCTCGAGTGTGCGCCTGCTGGCGGCCAGCCTGCGTCAGCCCGGCGAGCTCAGCGAGCTGGCCGGCGCCGGGCTGAACACCTTCACGATCAGCCCAGAGCTGGCGGCAGACCTGTTCAGCAGTGGGGCCACCACCGCCGCCAGCGCCCAATTCGAGCTCGACGCCCAATCCTGATGCCCACCCCGCCCCAGGCCGTTGTGCTGTTCGACATCGACGGCGTGATCCGCGACGTGAGCGCCAGTTACCGCCGAGCAATCGTTGAGACAGTTCATCACTACGGGGGCCAGCGGCCCAAGCCGGCCGCCATCGACGCCCTTAAGGGCGAAGGCTGCTGGAACAACGACTGGCAGGCCTCACTGGAGCTGTTGCGGCGGCTTGGACACACACCCCTGCCGGCCCTTGAAGCGTTGGTTGCGGTGTTTGACAGCTTCTATTTCGGCGGCGATCCCGCTGGCGACCCCGGCCTGTGGCGGGGCTTCATCGGCCAGGAGCCCCTGTTGGTGCAGGAGCCCTTCTTTGCTTCCCTGACGGCGGCAAACCTGGCCTACGGCTTCGTCAGCGGCTCCGAGCCCCCCTCCTGCCGCTACGTGCTGCAAACCCGGCTGGGCCTGGCCGATCCGCCCCTGATCGCCATGGGGGATGCGCCGGACAAGCCCGATCCCACCGGCCTGCTGCGCCTGGCCAGCCGGCTGGCCGGCGCCAGCCTTGGCGCTGGTGCCCCGCCGGTGGTCTACCTGGGCGACACGGTGGCCGATGTGCTCACGGTGAAGAGAGCCCGGGCCCAGTGCCCCGGCCAGCTCTTCCTCAGCCTGGCGGTGGCGCCGCCCCACCTACACGCCCATCCCGTAGCGCGGCTCGCCTACGAGGCCAAGCTGCTGGAGGCCGGCGCCGATGCGGTGATTGCAAGCACAACAAAACTTCTCAGCAGCCTCCAGCACCTCAATGCCATCAGCCTGATGTAGCTTGCAATCATCCAGTGCTATCAGCCATGCCAGGCATCAGTGTTCGTGGCCTGGACGAGGTCCAGTTAGACCAGTTGAAGGAGCAGGCCCGCCAGCAAGGCATCAGCCTCAATCGCCTCGTGCTGCGTCGCTTAACAGGGGATACCTCCGAACCAAACACCCGCCATCATGATCTGGACGCCCTAGCTGGCACTTGGTCTGAGCAAGAGAGCGATGCCTTCAGCGCAGCCATCGCCCCCCTTGAACAGATCGATCCAGAACTCTGGCGATAAACGATGCGGGCTATTGCCCTGGATACCAATACCTACCCAGGGTTTAAGCGGGGCCTTCTCCCCTGCGTCGAGCTTGTGCAATGTGCCGAAAGGCTGCTGATCAGCAGCACAGTGATTGGAGAACTGCTGGCGGGCTTCGCCTGCGGCACGCGCGAAGCCCGCAACCGTGAGGAACTCAGCCAATTTCTTGCCTCACCGCGGATCGACCACTGCCCCTGCAGCTTGGCCACAGCAGACACATATGCACTGATTTACCGAGACCTACGCCGCAAGGGTCGGCCCATTCCCACCAATGACATCTGGATCGCGGCCAGTGTCGTTGAGATGGGATCCGTTCTGTTCAGCTTCGACGCACATTTTCAGCAGATCGATGGGCTGCGCGTCATCCAGAGCTGGGCTGATGCCCTGCCGTGAGCCTCAGCGCTCCAGCGCCGCCGGCGCCTTGAGGGCCGCTGCAGTGAGGTTTTCGTGGCCATGGTCGGTGACGGCCACGTCGTCTTCAATTCGGATGCCGATGCCCTTCCAGCGCTCTTCGATGACGGGCTGCCCCTCCGGCAGAGGCAGCCGATCGCTCACATACAGGCCCGGCTCGACTGTGAGCACCATCCCCGGCTCCAGCTCCACGTGGTGCTCGCCCAGCCGATAGGCGCCCACATCGTGCACATCCAAGCCCAGCCAGTGGCCCGTGCGGTGCATGTAGAGGTGGCGGTAGGCCCCCTGCTCGATGATTCCGTCTAGCGAACCCGCCAGCAGGCCCAGTTCCAGCAGCCCCTCCACCAGCACCCGCACAGCCGTGTCGTGCACGCCCTCCGCCGTGCAGCCCGGCGCCACCGCCGCCACCGCCGCCATCTGGGCCGCCAGCACCAGCTCGTAGAGGGCCCGCTGTTCGCCGCTGAAACGGCCATTGATCGGAAAGGTGCGGGTGATGTCGCCGTTGTAGTAGTCGCCCAGGGAGCAGCCGGCATCGATCAACAGCAGGTCGCCATCCCGCAGGGGGGAGCTGTTGGCGGTGTAGTGCAGCACGCAGGCGTTGTCGCCGCCGGCCACGATCGAGCCATAGGCCGGGCCGCGGGCCCCCTGCTCCAGAAAGTGCTGCTCGATCACCGCCTGCACCTGCCGCTCCCTGAGGCCCGGCCGGGCCACCTGGCGGGCCAGTTCATGGGCCTCGGCGGAGATGCGGGCCGCCTCGCGCAGGCGCTCCAGCTCCTCGGGCCCCTTGCGCAGCCTCAGCTCGTGCAGCAGGGGGCAGGGGGCCACCAGACCGAAGGCTGCCGAGCCGCTGCGGGGAGCGCGGTCTAGCTGGCCGGCCCAGGCCGCCAGCACCAGGGGCTCCACCTGCGGATGCTTGCCCACCCGGAAGGCGATGCCCTCGGCCCCCTTCAGATATTCAGGCAGCCGCTGGGCCAACTCCTGGCGGGGATGGGCCAGGTCGGCCCCGAATTCCGCAACCGCGCCTTCGCAGCCCCAGCGAAAGCCGTGCCACACCTCGGCGCTGGGCTCCTTGGGGGCCACAAACAGCACGAAGCGCTCCCCTTCTGGCCGGTGGGGCAGGAACAGGGCCACCGCCTCCGGTTCATCGAAACCGGTGAGATACCAGAAGTCGCTGTTCTGGCGGAAGGGCCACTCGCAATCGGCGTGGTGAACCGCCAGCGGCGCCGCCGGGATCACCGCCGCTGCCCCACCGAGCTGGGCAAAAAAGCGCCCACGCCGCTGGGCAAAGGTCGACGGATCGGTCATGGTGCGCAGTTTTCTTGCCCTGGCAGAGACCAGTCTGGAGCAGCCACCGGGCCAGGCGTTGGCAGGGACGATTGAATAGGGACATGGCGAGAGGCAAACCGGCCCAATGAACGACCTGCTCGCCCTGGCGCTGCTGGTGGTGGTGGTGATCGCCGGATCGGCCCTCTGCTCTGGCGTGGAGGCGGCCCTGCTCACCGTGAATCCGGTGCGGGTGCATGAACTGGCGGCCCGCAGCCAGCCCGTTCGGGGCGCCCGCCGGCTGGAGCAACTGCGTCAGCGGCTGGGCCGCACCCTCTCGGTGCTGGTGATCGCCAACAACGTGTTCAACATTTTCGGCAGCTTGATGCTGGGTGGCTACGCCGCCATCGTGTTTAAAAGACTGGGAATTGGGGGCATCGCCCTGCCCCTGTTTTCTGTGAGCCTCACCGTGCTGGTGATCCTGCTGGGTGAGATCTTGCCCAAGGCCCTCGGCAGTCGCCTGGCCCTGCCGGTGGCCCTGAGCAGCGCACCCACCCTGGCGGTGCTCGCCCGGCTGATGCTGCCGCTGGTGCTGGTGCTGGAACAGCTGCTGCCGGCAATCACGGCCGACAACGAGATCAGCACCGACGAGGAGGAGATCCGGCAGCTGGCCCGCCTGGGCTCCCAGAAGGGCCAGATAGAAGCCGACGAGGCGGCCATGATCGCCAAGGTGTTCCAGCTCAACGACCTCACCGCCCGCGACCTGATGACGCCGCGGGTGGCGGCCCCAACCCTGGAGGGCGCGGCCAGCCTGGAGCAGCTGCGCAGCACCTTGCTGGCCAACAACGCCGAGTGGTGGGTGGTGCTTGGCGAGGAGGTGGATGAGGTGCTGGGGGTAGCCAGCCGCGAGCGCCTGCTCACCGCCCTGCTGGAGGGTGAGGGCGGCCGCAACGCCGCTTCCCTGAGCGCGCCGGTGGACTACGTGCCGGAGATGATCCGGGCCGACCGGCTGCTCACCGGCTTCCGTCGCAACAGCACCGGCGTGCGGGTGGTGGTGGATGAATTCGGCGGCTTCGTCGGGGTGATCGGTGCCGAGGCGGTGCTGGCGGTGCTGGCGGGCTGGTGGCGCCGGCCCCAACCGGCGGGCGAGACGGGCCGGCCATGAGCCAGGTGCCCGCCACACCGGAGCGCTGCCGCCTGCTGCTGGAGCAGTGGCGCAGCCAGCTGCAGCTCAGTGGCCGCGAGCAGAGCCAGCTGGGCGGCCAGCTGCAGGCCCTGGACCATCAGCTGGATCGACTGCAGCAAAGGCGGCTGCGGGTGGCCGTGTTCGGCCGGGTGGGGGTGGGCAAGTCGAGCCTGCTCAACGCCCTGTTGGGCCAGGCCGCCTTCGCCACCGACGTGGCCCATGGCTGCACCCGCCACCAGGAGGCCCGGGCCTGGGATCAACCGATTGCCGGCCTGGCGCAGGTGGAGCTGGTGGACACCCCCGGGATCGATGAAATCGCCGCCGCCGCCCGGGCCCGACTGGCGGCCCGGGTTGCCCTGAGCTCAGACCTGGTGCTGCTGGTGCTCGACGGCGACCTCACCAGCGTCGAGCACGATGCCCTTTCGCCCCTGCTGGCCAGTGGCAAGCCCCTGCTGCTGGTGCTCAACCGTTGCGACTGCTGGAGCGAGCAACAACAAACCGCCCTGATCGCCAGCATCCAGCGGCGCCTGCCGGTGGCGGCCCGCCACCTCGAGCTGATCCCGGTGGCCGCCGCCCCCCGCCAGCCGGAGCTGCTGGCCGATGGCCGGGTGCGCAGCGTGACCCAGCCCCCCCGGGTGAACCCCCTGCGCCGGGCCCTGGTGGACCTGCTGGAGCAGCACGGCGAGCTCCTGCTAGCCCTCAATGCCCTGGCAGGGGCCGAACGCTTCCACCTGGCCCTGCAGCGCTGGCGGCTGGGGGCCAGTCGCCAGGCGGCCCAGAGCCTGATCGGCCGCTTCGCCGCCATCAAGGCCACGGGCGTGGCCGCCAACCCGCTGGTGCTGCTGGACCTGGCCGGTGGCCTGGCCTGCGACACCGCCCTGGTGCTGCAGCTTTGCCAGCTCTACGACCTGCCCATGGGCGGCGCCGGTGCCCGCCAGCTCCTGCAGAGGCTGTCCGGCCACAACGCCCTGCTGGGCGGCGCCCAGCTCGCAATCCAGCTGGCCCTGGGCGCCCTGCGCCAACTGCTGCTGCTGGGGGCACCCTTTACGGCGGGGCTGAGCCTGGCCTCCGCGGCGCCGGTGGCCCTGGCCCAGGCGGCCCTGGCGGTACACACCACCCGGCTCACGGGCCGGCTGGCGGCCGCCGAGCTGCTGCGGGGGGCCCAGCGGGGCGGCCGCCCCGGGGCCCTGCTGCGGCGCCTGGCCCAGAGCGATCCCCAAGTGCGTCTGTGGCTGGGCGATCGAAGCGAGCCCGCAGCAAACCTGCAGGCCCTGCTGCCATGAGCGGCGGGGTCGTCAAAGCAGAAGAGGGGCCGCTCGCCCTGTTTGGCACCAGCGCCGACCCGCCCACCCGCGGCCACCAGATCCTGCTGGAGGGCCTGGTCCAGGCCTATCCCGAAGTGGCCACCTGGGCCAGCGACAACCCGCTCAAGCAGCACGGCGCCAGCCTGGAACAGCGTTCAGCCCTGCTGGGCCAGCTGGTGGCCGCCATCGGCAACCCCCGGCTCAGCCACCGGCAGGGGTTGAGCAGTCCCTGGGCGATCTCCACCCTGGAACGGGCCGCAGCTGCCTGGCCCGGCCGCGAACTGGTGTTTGTGGTCGGCAGCGACCTGGCCCCCCAGATCCCCTCCTGGAAGCAGGCCGAGGCCGTTTTGGATCGCTGCGTGCTGGCTATCGCCCCAAGGGCCGGCTGGCCCCTGCAGCCGGGCTGCCTGGAGCAGCTGGAAGGGCTCGGCGGGCGGGTAGTGATCCTTGGCCTGGAAGTGCCCGCCAGCGCCAGCTCGGCCCTGCGCCAGAACCCCGATCCAAGCCAGATTCCGGCCAGCCTGCTGCCCCTACTGCTCGAGCACAATCTCTACGGCCTGGGCGATCCGAGCCTCCCCCGCCCCCCTACCCGCCACTCCACCAGCCACTCCACCAGCCCCTGATGCGCCTCGCCCTGGCCCAACTCAATCCGCTGGTGGGTGATCTGGCGGGCAACGGCGAGCTAATCCTGGCCGCCTGCCACCAGGCCGCCGGCCAGGGGGCCGATCTGGTGCTCACCCCCGAGCTCTCCCTCTGGGGCTACCCCCCGCGGGACCTGCTGCTACGCCCCAGCCTGATCGCTAAGCAGGGCGTCGTGCTCGACCAGCTGGCCGCGTCCCTAGCCCGGGAGCTGCCCCGGCTGGCCGTGCTGGTGGGCATGGCCGAGCCCTCCGGCGCGGCGCCGTTGCCCAACCTGTTCAACGCGGTGGCCCTGGTGGAAGCCGGCAGCTGGCGCGTGGTGGCCCGCAAAAGGCTGCTACCCACCTATGACGTCTTCGACGAGCAGCGCTACTTCTGCGCCGCCACCGGGCCCAGCGTGCTGGAGCTTGAGCGGGGCGGCCGGAGCTGGCGCCTGGGGCTAACGATCTGCGAAGACCTCTGGGTTGAGGAGGAACTGCAGGGCCACCGCCTGGCTGGTGCCGATCCCGTCGCCGAGCTGCTCTCAAGCCGCGTCGACCTGCTGCTCAACCTCTCGGCATCACCGTTTGGCCAGGCCAAGGTGGCCCTGCGCCAGAGCCTGGCCGCTCGGGCCGCCGCCCGGCTGGGCTGCCCGGTGGTGTACGTGAATCAGGTGGGCGGCAACGACGAGCTGGTGTTCGACGGTGCCAGCTTCGTGCTGGCTGCCAGAGGTGGGGTCGATGCCGACAGCAAAATTTTGTGCCAGCTGGCCTGCAGCCGCGTCCAGGTGGCCTGCTGGGATGGCCGCGGCGAGGCCAGCTGCCTTTCCCCCGCCCAGCTGCCCGAACCGCTTGAGCAGCTGTTTCGGGCCCTGGTGCTGGGGGTGGCCGACTACGCCCGCAAATGCGGCTTCCAGCAGGCCCTGCTGGGCCTCAGCGGCGGCATCGATTCGGCCCTGGTGGCGGTGATCGCCGCTGCTGCCCTGGGGGGCGCTCGGGTGCGGGCGCTGCTGATGCCCTCCCCCTGGAGTTCGGCTGGCTCCCTGCGCGATGCCAGGGCCCTGGCGGCTCGCCTGGGGCTGGGCAGCCACACCGCCGCCATCGCACCGCTGATGGCCAGCTTCGACACCACCCTCACCCCGGTGCTCGGCGGCCCACCAGGGGGCCTCAGTGCCGAAAACCTGCAGTCGCGTATCCGCGGCACCCTGCTGATGGCCGTGGCCAACCAGGAGGGCCAGCTGCTTCTCTCCACCGGCAACAAGAGCGAGCTGGCCGTGGGCTACTGCACCCTCTATGGCGACATGAACGGTGGCCTGGCCGTGATCGGCGACCTCTACAAGACCCAGGTCTTCGCCCTCTGCGCCTGGCTCGATTCGGCCGCAGCAGGCCCCTGTCGCCGCGAGCTGGGGCTGCCGGAGGAAGGCGAGCTGGTGGGTCGGGCAATCCGCGAGAAACCCCCCAGCGCCGAGCTGCGGCCAGACCAGCTCGACAGCGATTCCCTGCCCGACTACGCCGTGCTGGATCCAATTCTGAAGGACTACATCGAAGCACTGCGCAGCCCGGAGGAGCTGGTTGCCAGCGGCACCCCTGCGGAGCTGGCCCACCGGGTGATGCAGCTACTGCGCCGGGCCGAATTCAAACGGCGCCAAGCCCCACCCCTGCTCAAGATCGGGGCGCGGGCCTTCGGTAGCGGCTGGCGGATGCCGATCGCCGCCGCCAACCTGGAGTGACGACCAAGCAGCTGAACCATGGCAGCCCCCAGCCCAAGCGCCGCGAGCCTCACAGCTCCGATGGCCAGCATCGGTGTTCCGGCTGAGATCAAGCGCGATGAGCAGCGTGTAGCCCTCACCCCCGACGCCGTGCGCGAGCTAGTGGGCCAGGGCATGGACGTCAGGATCCAGGCAGGAGCTGGCCTGGGGGCAGGCTTCAGCGACGACCAGTTCGGCGCCGCCGGGGGCCGCCTGGTGAATGCCGAAGAGGCCTGGGCCGCCCACCTGGTGGTCAAGGTCAAGGAGCCCCAACCAGAGGAATTCGCCTTCCTGCGCCCCGACCTGGTGCTGTTCACCTACCTGCACCTGGCCGCCTACCAGGATGTGGGCCGGGCCCTGCTGGCGGCCGGCACCACGGCGGTGGCCTACGAAACCGTGCAGCTCGAAGACGGCAGCTTGCCCCTGCTGGCGCCGATGAGCGAAATCGCCGGCCGGCTGGCGGCCCAGGTGGGCGCCCACCTGCTGGAGAAGCCCCACGGCGGGCGCGGGATCCTGCTGGGCGGCTGCACCGGCGTGAAGCCGGCCCGGGTGCTGGTGCTGGGGGCGGGCAGCGTCGGCTGGAATGCGGCCCGAATCGCCGCTGCGATGGATGGGGAGGTGTACCTGCTGGATCGCTCACCGCAAAAATTACGCAGCCTCGACACCTATCGCCAGGGCCGACTGGTCAGCCTGATCAGCAGCCCCAGCCTGATCGAGCGTCTGGTGCCGGAAACCGACCTGCTGATCGGCGCCGTGCTCACCGCCGGCGGCCGCGCCCCCACGCTGGTGAGCGAAGAACTGGTGCGGCAAATGCGGCCGGGCTCGGTGGTGGTGGATGTGGCCATCGATCAGGGCGGCTGCATCGCCACCAGCCGGGAGACCACCCACACCGATCCGGTCCACAGCCTGCACGGCGTGCAGCACTACGCCGTCGGCAACATGCCCGGTGCCGTGCCCTTCACCTCCACTGAGGCGCTTGTGAGCGTCACCCTGCCCTACATCCTGGTGATGGCGGGCAGGGGGCTGGAGGAGGCCGTCACCGACCGGCCGGAGCTGCTCTCCGGCCTCAACACCATCGATGGTTCCGTCTGCCATCCCAGCGTGGCCAGGGCCCTGGGAGTGGCCAATCGCCACCCGATGGCCTGCCTGCGCTGAGCCGCTCCCCCAGCGGCCGCCGCAATACCCCCGGATCGATCCCCTCCCGCAGGGCGAGCACCAGCCCAGCAGCCTCGGCATAGCTGGCGGCCGCCAACACCTCCAGGCCCAGGGCCTCGGCCGACACCTCCAGCAGGCAGGGGTTGTGCACCGCTATGACCGGGATTCCCCGCTCAGCGCAGGCCAGCACAGCTTCACCGCCGAGGGCGCCAGCTGGGGCGACCACGGCGCCGATTGCGGCTGCCGTCAGCAGGGTTCCAGCCGGCCCCAGGCCAATCCCATCGCCGTAGGGGTGGCCCGCCCGGCCCAGCGGCACCAGATCCGGCGCCCGGCTCAATCCCACCAGCACGCAGGGCAGAAACGTATGGCCCAGCTCCTCCGCCGCCGCCCTGGGATCCAGATCCGGATCCATTGGCAGCGGCTGCAGGGCAGGGGCATGGGCGCAGGGGATGCCCAGGTGGCGCACCAGCAGATGGCTGATCACCGCCTCGGCGCCGGCCAGGCCATCGACCCCGGCGCCATGGCGATAGGCGGCCAGGGCCTCGCTGTCGGGATCGTCGGGGAAGCGGGCCACCACGGCGATGGCGCTGGCGCCTGCCAGTACCAGCTTTTCGCCGGCGCGCAGCAGGGCATCCGGGCGCTCCAGGCAGCCCCAGCTGGCGCCACTGGAGCCCAGGCTCAGGCCCACTCCCAGGGGCTCGTCGCTGATGAGCACCGGGCCGATCGCCAGACCCAAGCTGGCGCGGCAAGCCTCGGCCGCCTGAATCTGGCGCTGGCGTAGCTCCGGTTCGATGCCGGCATCCAGCAGTAATCCCACCCGCCGGCCAGCCACCGGTGCCAGGGCCAGCTCGCCGGCCGCGAAGCGATCCAGGGCCCAGCCCTCCACATATTGAATGCGCCGATCACTCCAGTAGAGGGCGGCCCCATTCATCACATTGGGATGGGTGATCAGGCAGCCGCTGGCCGCCGCCAGTAGCCGGGCCGCCGGCAGGCCATCGCCGGCATAGCCGCCCAGGGAGCAGCCCACCCCGGTGGGGATTACCAGCAGGGTGGGCAGGGGAGGCGGGGAAGCGCTCACGATCGCGGCGGTGCCGGGGCGGGACCCACCAGCAGCACCGCCTCAATGTGGAGGCCCCGAACCGGTTCGGCGGCGGTGATCGCCCAGCGCAGCAGCTCGGCCCCGGGCCCGGCCTGCTCCTCGGCGGCCGCCAGCAGAGCCGGCCGCAACTGGCTCAGCGTTGGCCCCGGCAAGGGCTTAAACCAGAGCTGCAGCAGCTCCAGCCTCACTTCTGGTATTGGCCGAACTGGGCTTCGTAGAGGGCATCCTCCTGGCCGGCCTTCAGGCGCAGATCGGACTGGGGCAAGGAGACGCAGAGCAGGGCATAGCCCTGCTGCTGCAGCTCGAGCTTGACGCCCATGGCGTCCGCCTGCAGCACGGTGCCCTGAGTGATCAGGGCCGCACCGGTGGTGCAGACCCCCGAACAGCAAGAACTGGGCAGGGCCACCCCAGCCGCCTCTGCCGCCGCCAGCACGGTCTGGTCGCTGCGACAGGGGAAGGAATGCAGGGAGCCCGCAAGCTCGGCGCAGATCGTGAAGGTCTGGGGATCGGTCACTGGAAGCGCCGGGTGGGGAGCAGCGATGCCCCATCTTCCCAGCTCACCAACCTCAGAGCTGCTGCCACTGGCTGGGGTGGGGGGCCAAATACTCCGGCGGGGTGTGTCCCTCGGGCAGGGGCGGCGCCGTGAGCAGGAAATCCATGCTGATCGAGGCGCGCAGGTCGTCGGGATCGTCGTTTGGCAGCACGGCGTGATCGAGGCTGCTGGGGAACAGCAGGAGCAGGCCGGCCCGGGGGGCCACGTCCACCCATGGCTGCAGCCAGTCCTGGCAGCCAGGCAGCGGATCCGCCTGTAGGGGAGCCCTGTGCCCCACGGCCATCCCCGGCACCAATTCATTGACCTGGCGCTGGGGCCAGAAGCGGAGCACGCCACTGCGGCCAGAGCCGTCGCCACTGAGATACACCACGGCACTGAGATGGGCGTTGGGATGGTGGTGGCGGCCAACCACCTGGCCCTCCTCACTGAGCACGGGCCAGCAGCGCTGCAAATGCAGGGCCAGCTGGGACGGCTGCAGACCGAGCTGCTGCAGATAGATCTCAGCCTGCTGGGCCACCGTGGCCACCAGCCCAGCAAAAAGGGGATGGCGATGCAGCTGCCACACTCCGTTGAGATCGCCGGTCCAGGCGCAGCCGGGATCGGGATTGCTGGCGGCGGCGCCCCGCAGGGCCAGCAGGGCCTGCAGCTGGGCAGCCAGCTCAAGCGGGTCTGGGCGCAGCTGAACCTGGCCGAGGGCAACCGGAAACAGGGGCTGGATCACCAGCGGTCCAGGGGCGGGCAAAGGCAGGAGCATGGCGATCGGAGATGGCGTTATCAAGGCCCAGGGCTGATGCACCCGGGCTGATGTAATGGCCCGCCAAGCCATCATCCTGCTGGCAACTCTTTCCATAGTTACCCAGCGCAGATCGCGCTGTAGCTTCCGGGCCATGCGACTGCCAGCAGTAAGCAATACACGCAGTTCTACGGGGGGGCGTGATGCTGAACTTCGCTGGCCGTTCAGAAGGACCGTTCAGAAGCACCCTTCAGCCAGCCGAACAGCACTGCAAATCCGGCACGCTGGCAAACACTTGATCGCTACTCACCAACATGCGTTCGAGAGCCAGCGCATGGGCGGCGATTAAAAGGTCCATCGCCGCCAGAGTGATGCCAAGCCGCTGGAGCTCAGCCCGCAATCGGCCGTAGGTCTTCGCCACCTGCTCATCGAAGGCCTCAACGGGGAGCACCTCCAGCAGATCGCAAACAAGCGCGGTACGGCGCTCAGGCAGCCTGCGGCGCGCCAACCCAAAACGAATCTCAGCCGCCACGATGGCCGACAGGCTGCAGCGCTCTTCCGCAAACCATTGATCGAGCTGGGGAGAGCGACGCTCCAACAGCATGCGCACCGCCTTGGTGTCGAGCATGAAGCGTTGCTTCATGGCCAATCGCGCTCCTGAGCGGAGCCATGGGCTTGGTGGGCCCCTTCGGACTCCGTCAATTCAGCGAAGCCACCAGCAGCCTGGGGATCACCGTCGAGCAGAACAGCCCGCCGGCGCAGCCAATCCAATGGACTGGAGCGGAGTGGACGCAGGCTGACGACGCCTGTTTGGGGATCCCTCTCAACTTCGACTTCCGTGCCCTCAAATCTGCAACTAGCCGGTAGCCGCACGGCCTGGCTGCGGCCGTTGCGAAACAACTTGGCACGCATGTCGAGCAGCCTTAGCGGACATGATCAGTCTAGACCGGTAAAGGGTGAGGCCGGCCTATTGGATCTCTGGTCTGCGGATTACTTCCAGCAGCTGGGCCGTCGCATCTCATGGCGTGAGGCAGCGAACTCCTGCAACTTACTCAGGCAAAAATGGTCGCTAGGTTTTTCAAAAAAGCGTTCAAAGGGATCGGCGATGGGACCCGGCGTAAGTCGGCTTAATTGCTGAACCAGCACCACAAACTCCTGGTCGAAGGTGTGGATACTGGATTCACTGCGCTCGAGCAGCTGGGAATTTGGCTGCCCGGGATGGCTACCAATAGGCCTGTCGCCCTATGCGGCGCCGCCCACCCAGCTACTAGCTGGAGCTCAACCCATGGAGGCAGAACCACCCACCACTTCCAGGATCTCCTGGGTGATGGCGGCCTGACGGGCCTTGTTGTAGTCGAGGGTGAGGCTTTTGGCGAGCGCCTTGGCGTTGTCGCTGGCGTTGTTCATGGCCGTCATCCGGTTGGCCAGCTCCGAGGCCGCAGCCTCCTGAAGGGAGCGCAGCAGCTGGTTTTCCAGGTAGAGGGGCAGCAGGGCATTGAGCAGCTGGTCCGGACTCTGGTCAAAGACAATGTCCGAAGGCAGACGGGGCTGCTCGTTGGCAGTGCTGCCCAGCTCCACCCCGAGCTGGCCCTCCCGGGTGGTGAGACGGAAAATCTCATCTTCGGGGATGGCAATGCCTTGGGGATCTAGGGGCAGGAGGGTCTGAATAACGGGCTTGGAGCTCACCAGGTTGACAAACTTGGTGAAAATAATCTCCACCCGATCGGTGGAGCCTGAGAGAAACTCTGCCAGCACCTCATTGGCGATGCCCATGGCCTCGCTGGCCTTAGGCACCTGCTCCAGGCCGGTAAAGGTGGCCCGGATCGTGTAGAGGCTGGCCCGGTTCTGGAAATAGGTGATCGCCTTGCGGCCGATCAGCACCAGATCCACCTTGTAGCCCTGGCTGGAGAGTTCGGCGTAGCGCTGCTCAGTGCGCTTGATGATGTTGGCGTTGTAGCCACCGCACAAACCGCGATCGCCGGTTACCGACAGCAGGGTGATGGTGGTTACATCCCGTTGCTCGAGCAGGGGAGCTTCGGCGTCTTCAAAGCGCATGCGCGACTGGAGGTTTTCCAGCACGCGGGCCAGGCGGTCGGCAAAGGGCCGGCTGCGCAGCACCTGCTCCTGGGCACGCCGCACCTTCGCGGCCGCCACAAGACGCATGGCCTCGGTGATCTTGCGGGTGTTCTTGACCGAACCGATCCGGTCGCGGATGTCTTTGAGGTTTGCCATTGGGTGATGCCCCTGCTCAAACGGAGGCGAGCATGGTCGACTTCACCTCATTGATGGCTTCCTTAAGCATGGCTTCAGCCTCTTCGCTGAGCTGCTTCTCGGATTGCACCTTGGAGATGAAATCGGCCTTGTTGCTCTTGAGATACTCCCGCAGTTCACGGCAAAACTGCACCACCAATTCCACGGGAACCTCATCGATCAGGCCCTTAACGCCGGCATACACAACAGCCACTTGCTCAGCGAGGATCAGGGGGCTGAACTGGGGCTGCTTGAGGATCTCGCGCAGCCGCTTGCCGCGACCAAGCTGGGCCTGGGTGGCGGCGTCGAGGTCGGAGGCAAACTGGGAGAAGGCGGCCAATTCGTCAAACTGGGCCAGCTCCAACTTGAGGGTGCCGGCAATCTTCTTGATGGCCTTGGTTTGGGCCGCACCACCCACCCGGCTCACCGAGATCCCCACATTGATGGCCGGTCGCAGGCCGGAGTTGAACAGGTCGGAGCTGAGAAACACCTGGCCATCGGTGATCGAGATCACGTTGGTGGGGATGTAGGCCGACACGTCGCCAGCCTGGGTTTCGATGATCGGCAGGGCGGTCATCGAGCCCTTGCCCATGGCATCGCTCAACTTGGCAGCCCGCTCCAGCAAACGGCTGTGGCAGTAGAACACGTCGCCGGGATAGGCCTCCCGACCGGGAGGGCGCCGCAGCAGCAGGGACATCTGGCGGTAGGCCTGAGCTTGCTTGGTGAGGTCGTCGTAGATCACCAGGGTGGCCTTGCCCCTGTACATGAACGACTCGGCCAGGGCCGCGCCTGTGTAAGGAGCGAGGTATTGGAGAGCGGCGGCCTCTGAGGCACTGGCCGCCACCACGATGGTGTAGTCGAGGGCACCCTTCTCGCGCAGCACCTCCACCACGTTGGCCACCGAGGCAGCTTTCTGACCCACTGCCACATAGACGCAGACGACGTCTTCGCCCTTCTGGTTGATGATCGTGTCGATCGCGATGGCGGTCTTGCCGGTCTGGCGGTCGCCGATGATCAGCTCACGCTGGCCCCGACCGATGGGAATCATCGAGTCGATGGCGGTGATGCCCGTCTGCATGGGCTCGTGCACCGATTTGCGCTGGATGATGCCAGGCGCCATCGATTCGATCAGGCGGGTTTCGGTGGTAGCGATGTCACCCTTGCCGTCGATGGGCTGACCCAAAGAATTGACCACCCGACCCAGCATGGCGTCACCCACGGGCACGGCAGCGATCTTGCCGGTGGCCTTAACCGTGCTGCCCTCCTGAATGCCGCGCCCCTCGCCCATCAGCACCACGCCGACGTTGTCGTCTTCCAGGTTGAGGGCGATGCCTTCGGTGCCATCCTCAAACTGAACTAGCTCGCCGGCCATCACCTGCTGCAGGCCGTAGACCCGGGCGATGCCATCGCCGATCTGCAACACCGTTCCGACGTTGCTGACCGATACCGATCTGTCGTAGTCCTCAATCTGCTGCTTGAGGATGGCGCTGATCTCGTCGGGGCGGATGGAAACCATGGGAGGAAGTCCCCACAAGGGGAGCTGATGGAAGGGAGGGCGGTGAAGTGGAAGGGGGGGTAGCTAGCCCACCTGGGCAAGCGCCAGACCAAGGCGACGCACCTGACCAGAAAGGCTGGCATCGATCACCTGGGAGCCCATGCTGACGATGAAGCCCCCGATCAGGCTGGGATCGACAACGAGGTCGAACTCCACGGCCTTTGAACCGGCGATCGCCTGCACTTTCTTATTGAGCTCGGCCTGCTGCTCAGCGGTGAGGGCCGCCGCCGAGGTGACCTTGGCCAGGGTGATGTGGCGCAGCTCGCGGTAGAGCTCCAGGAAGCGAATCAGTACCGCATCCAGCATGGGTAGGCGTTGGCGGTCGGCCAGGAGCTTGAGCAGGTTCTGAACGCTGGGGGTGACCTGGTCGTTAAAAATTTTGCCCAGGGCAGCCTTCTTGGCGTCGGGCTCCAGCAGGGGCGAGGCCAGGGCCGCCTGGAGTTCTGGACTGGAATTGAGCACCGCCAGTACTGCCTTGGCCTGCTCGGCCACGGTGTCCGTTTCCTTGCGGGCCTCTGCCACCTGAATCAATGCCTCGGCGTAGGGGGTGGCAATGGAATTGAGGAGAGGCATCAGGCTTTCCCTAGGGTCTTGATGGACTGGTCGATCAGCCGCACCTGGGCATCACCATCGAGTTTGCCCGGCAGGGAGGCCAGGGCCCTAGCGATGGCGCGGTTGGCCGCTTCGCGACGCAACTGGTCTGTAACTCGGGCGGCCTCGGCACCTAGGTCGGCCATGGCGCCCTGCTTGAGTCGAGCCATCTCCTGGATAGTGCGGTTTTCGCTTTCCAGCCGCAGGGCCTGGGCGCGGGCCTGGCCATCGGCGCGGATCTGCTCTGCCTTCTGCTGGGCTGCGGCTAGCCCTTGCTGGGCCTCGGCCAAGGCAGTGGTGGAAGACGCGAGGCGCTGCTCAGCATCCTGGAGATCGCTCAGGATTGCATTGCGACGGCGCTCGAGAATGCCGCCGAGGAAACCTGGCAGAAACTTCCAGAGCCCGAAGATGACAATGGCCAGGTTGATGATATTGGTCTCAAATAAATTGAGATTGAGACCAAAGCCGCCGTGGCTGGCGAGCAGGGTGGGAATTAGGGGGGTCATGGGGTGGCCAGCAAGCGGGACACGATCAGGTCACCGAGCTTGTCGGCATCCATGTTGAGCTGGGTCATCGCCTGATCACGTTGGGCATCGATCTCGCGGCGGGCCTGCTCCCGGGATGCATTGGCCTCGGCAGTCGCCAGGGCAAGGGCCTCGCGATAGATGCGATCCATCTCCTGCTCAGCCTCGAGAATCAGCTTCTGGGACTGCTGTCGAGCGTCCTTGAGCTGCTCCCTGAGATCGGCTTCCAGGCGCTCAACCTGGGCGAGCTTCTGCTTGGCCTCGGCACGGCTGGTGGAGATGAAGCTTTCGCGATCCTCCACCGCCCGTCCAACGGGACGGAAGAACAGCGAATTCAGAATAAAGGTGAGGAGAACCACCTGCACCGCCATCAGCGGCAGGGTGGCATCGAGGTCAAATAGACCTCCCTCAGGGACACCTGCTTCGGCGAGCAGAAGCCAGCTGGTCATTGGGGCGAGGGCGCTGGAACGATCGGGCGAGTGGGGACTGGCGTGAGGCGGGAAACTAGGGGATCAAGTCCCCGCCTTCCACGCCTCACGGAACAATCAACCTGCGAAGGGGTTGGCGAACAGGAGCACCAGGGCGACCACGAGGCCGTAGATGGTGAGCGCTTCCATGAAGGCCAGGGACAGCAGCAGGGTGCCGCGGATCTTGCCTTCGGCTTCGGGCTGACGTGCAATGCCTTCAACGGCGCCGCCAGCTGCGGTGCCCTGACCGATGCCGGGGCCGATGGCACCGAGGCCGACAGCCAGGCCAGCAGCCAGAACAGACGCAGCGGAGGTGATGGAATCCATGGTGGAGTGGGGGATGGGAGTCGCGGTTGTGGCGCGTAGTGGAGCTGGGTTCAAACCCGGCGCTTGGGACATCCCTTTTGAGGATGGGCCCGGGGTGCGGCCGGACCTGCGCGAGGCAGATTTAGCAGAGCGCCTAGTGGTGCTCCTCGTGCACCGCCTCACCGATGTAGTAGGCGGCAAGGGTGGCGAAGATCAAAGCCTGGATGGCGCTTGTGAACAGGCCCAGGAACATGGCCGGCAAGGGCACAATCAGGGGCACCAAAAACGCCAGCACTGCCACCACCAGTTCGTCCGCCAGAATGTTGCCAAACAGACGGAAAGAGAGGGACAGGGGCTTGGTGAAATCTTCGACGATCTTGAACGGGAGCATGATCGGCGTCGGCTCCACGTAGTACTCGAAATAACGCAGGCCCTTGCGGCTCAAGCCCGCATAGAAATAGGCCAGCGACACCAACAGGGCCAGGGCGATGGTGGTGTTGATGTCAGCGGTGGGAGCGCCGAGCTCACCACTGGGCAGATGGATCAGCTTCCAGGGAACCAGGGCTCCGCCCCAGTTGCTCACGAAAATGAACAGAAACAGGGTGCCGATGAAGGGCATCCAGTCGCGATAGGCCTTCTCGCCGATCTGCTCCCTGGAGAGGTCGCGGATGTAGTCCCACACGAACTCGAGCAGGTTCTGGGTGCCGCGGGGATCCCGTTCCAGCTTGCGGGTACCCACCACCACCAGGGCCAGGAGAGCTCCGATCACGACCCAGGAGCTCAGGAAGACCTGGCCATGGATCTTGAGATTGCCAAGCTGCCAATAGAGGTGTTTACCAACCTCCAATTCGGCAAGGGGAAGGGTGAGAGGCATTGGAGCCAGCGAGGGGGGAGTTCGGTATCGCCGAAGCGACGGAACGGTGGGAAAGTTTTAGCTGTCGAAGACAGCCTGGAGAATCAGGGCCGGCTTGTAGAGCAAAAAGCCCAGCAGGGCCGGCAGGATTGAAAGCTGGGGCAACCTGGAGGCCACCAGCACCAGGACCACGGGCACCAGCAGCTGGGTTCTGCTCAAGCGGCGGGAGTTTTCTCCAAGCCGGGTAACGCTGCGGCTGAGCAGCCACAGGTAGAGCATGCCAGCCACGGATCCCACCAACAGGCTGAAGGCCGTGGCTAGGGATCCGGCGATGGCGGTGACCAGCACCACAACTGCAGAAAGCAGCATGGTGGCGACCAACAGCCGGCGCTGGAGCCGAAAATAGCTGTCCATCCCGTTGCTGGAATCTCCATTGCTGGAAGATTCAGTAACTGAATCTGAACCGTTGCTGGAATCGGCCGGAGCACGATCCCCAACGACGGGGACATCCACCTGGCTAGGGAGGGAAATCGACAAGCGCTTAACCCCCCTGTAAGGCGCGCGGAATCTATCACGTGCGGGTCACAACACCGGCAGCAACAGCCGCTGATCAAGCAGCTGGCGGGCCACCGCCAGCCGGGTGGCGGCTGGCCAATCCAGGGGCAACTGGCCGATCGAGAGGTTGGGGGCCTGCTCGAGCACCCGCATCAGCTCAAAACTCTCCTGGCTCAGGCTGAGCGGCAGCAGATCCGGGCCCATCAGGCTGGTGGAGGGCCAGCCCCACAGGCAGCGGTTCACCTCCCCCCGGGCAGCTAGCAGGGCGGCATCGGAGCTCCAATCGGCAACGGAGACCGGGCCCTTGCTGAGGAAAAACTCAAAGTGACTGATGTCGGGGTCTAGCTCCTCCACCAGACTCCACTGCTGGCGGGGGCTGAGGTCCTGGGCTCGCTCCAGCAGTTCGCCCTGGAGTAGCCGGGCCGGTGACCACACCTCGGGATTGGAAAAACCGGCGAACTCCAGGCCAGCCGTAGCCACAAAAGCCAGAAGACGCTCGATGTTGTAGCTGGTCTCCTGGGGGTGGAGATACATGTCGGCGAAGTTGGCATCGGCTGCCGTGTCGAGGGCCCAGCGCTGCTCGTGGTGACGGCGCAGCCTGTTGGTTTCAGGCAACTGGGCCAGCAGCTGCCTGCCCAGGTGCAGGCCCGCCTCGTCCGTGCCCGCACCCAGCAGGGCCAGGGCCCGTTGGGTGCGATGGATTTCCCAGCGGCCGCCGTCGGCATAGAGGAAAAGATGCACCAATCCCCCGGGTCGCAACAACCCCGCCAGGGCCCCCAGCCCCTGCTCTGGTTCGCGCAGGTGGTGCAGCACCCCCACCGAATTGATGTAGTCAAAGGGGCCCTCACCGGCCAGGTCGAGCAGGCTGCGCTGCTCGATGCGCAGCTCCTCCACCTGGGCGGCGGCGCCGGAGCGGCGAGTGCGCTGCCGGGCCACCTCCAGGGCCCCGGCGCTGATATCCACCGCAAGCACCGCAGAGCCTGGGTTGAGGTGACAGAGGTAATCGGTGCTGACACCGGTGCCGCAGCCGGCATCCAGAATTCGCCAGCGGCGGGGGCCGCTGCCGGCCCGGGGGGGCAGGCAGCCGGTGGCTGCTGCCCAGGCACTGTCAACGCACCAGCGCCAGTTGTAACCGGGAGGTGGCCCGTCCTGAAGGGGGTCGCCCGGGTAGGGGAAGCGGTCGTAGAAGGCGCTCACCACCGGCGTGGCGGCATCACTGACGGGCACGGCGGCATCGGCGGCTACATGCCGAGCTTTTCACGGCCGCCCACCCCCAGGCTCAGGAGCTCCGGCTGCAAACATTTGTTCAAGGCCGGGCTGGGCCCAATGGGCCAGCCGTAACGTGACCAAACCCGGTTCGCTCCTGTCAATGACCGTGACCGCCAGCAGCGGCAGCACCAGGGTTGCCGCCCAGCGCTACGACACCCTGCCGCTTTCCAGCGTTCGTCAGGCGGAGCAACAGGACCGCTTCCCCGACGGCGGGGAGCTTGAAACCCTGAAGGCGTTTTACCAGAGTGGTCAGCAGCGATTAGAAGCTGCACGCCGCATCTCTAAAAACGCTGATTTCATCGTGGCCAAGGCGGCCAACCGGATCTTCTCCGGCGGCACGCCCCTCTCCTACCTAGATGCTCCCTTGAGCGTCGTCAGCGGTGGGTCCAGCGACGCCACCCCCTTGGCCGCTGACCAGGCCGCCTTCCAGCGTTCGGTGCAGACCTTCGCCCAGGGCACCGGCAACTCCAGCGGCAACCTGATCACACGCTTACTCGAAAGCACAGGTGGCGACGCCGATGTAAGGGTTGTGCTGCCCACCGGCTTCAGCCCGATTGCCGTGGGCCGTTACGGCACCGATCGGATGCGCAAGTCGCTGCGCGACATGGGCTGGTTCCTCCGCTATGTGGGCTACGCCCTGGTGGCAGGAGACCCCAGCATCCTGGCCGTGAACACCCGCGGCCTGCGCGACATATTGGAGAAGGCTTGCTCCTTGGCGGCTACCAATGTGGCCCTGCAGGAAATGCGCGCCGCAGCCGCGGGCCTCTGCAAAGACAATCCCCAGGCACGCGAGCTGGTGATCCAGTACTTCAACGTGCTGCTCGCCGAACTGCAGGTGGCCACTCCAAGCACCCGGCAGCGCCTCGGCAGCCCTGAAAGTCAGGGCCTCCAACTGCCTGCCATTTATGCCTTAGCCGCTGACGGTAAGCAGCGCTTCATCATGCGGCCGCGCCTAAGTGGTGCCCAAAAGGCCGAAGTGATTCGGGCCGCCTACCGCCAGGTGTTCGAGCGCGACATCGCCAAGGCCTACAGCCAGACGCCCTGCCCGGTCGAAGCCACCCAGGTGCGTCAGGGCCAGCTGTCGATGCGGGAATTCATTCGTTCCCTCGGCCACAGCAAGGAATATCGCCAGCAGTTTTTCGGCCGCTTCTCCAATAGCCGGGCGGTTGAGCTGGCCTTCCGCCACTTCCTCGGTCGCGGCATCAGCTCCCGTGAGGAATTCACCCGCTACTTCGACATCGTCAGCGTCCAAGGCCTGAATGGCCTAGTGGATTCCCTGATCAATACCCTTGAATACGCGCGGGTGTTCGGCGAGGAAACCGTGCCCTACCTGCGGGATCTCGGTGAAGAAGCCCAGGAGAGTGCCGGCTGGGGATCAAACCGCAAGCTGTTCCGCTTCAGCGCTCCCTTTGAAGGTGCGCCCCAGTACGTCACCCTCTACGCCTCCTATCGCCAACCCTTCGCAGATCAGCACGTCTACGGCGGCGGTAACGACCCCCTGGCCCTCAACTACGGCGCAATTTTCCCTTCCGGCACCGCTTCGGTGGCCACCAGGCCCGCCCCCTATGGCTACGACAGCCGCCGCATCCTGATCGGCAATGGCCTGGCCCAGCCTGGCCAGATGGACAGCGTCCAGTTTCGCAAGGCCAGCCCCCGCCGGGTGGGTCCCAAGGTTGTGCGGCTCCAGCAGATTGCAACCGGCGGCAGCTCCGTGCCCCGCCGCGGCGGCCAACCCAGCATTCGTGGCACTGAAGCCAGCACCCAGGCAGTTATTAATGCGGTCTATGTGCAAGTTTTAGGCACTGCTGGCTATGCCGGAGAGCGCAATAAAGTTGAGGAAATCAAGCTCGAGAACGGCGATATCAGCCTGCGGGAGTTTATCCGCCAGGTCGCCCGTTCCAAGGCCTTCCGCCGCCGGTATTGGAGCAGCCTTTACATCACCAAGGCCATCGAGGTGATCCATCGCCGGCTGCTAGGTCGCCCAACCTTCGGGCGATGGGAAATTAACGGCTACTTCGATACCGCAGCCCGCACCGGCTTCTATGGGCTAGTCGACGGGATTCTCAACAGCAGCGAATACAACGAAACCTATGGCGAAGACACAGTCCCCTACGAGCGTTTTGTCACCGCTACTGATCGAAATGCCCGCAAGGTGCCCGGCCTCAACCGCCCCTTCGACGCATCTGCCTATGCCAATGAATTTGCCCAAGACAAACGTCCAAACGTGCCCGTTGATCAGACCATACGCACTACCGGGGATATAACCAATCGAAATCTGTCGGCGCGCCGGCAGATTGTCGTGGGGAGCTGGACAGCCCAGACCGTCGGGGGCGAAACCATGAAGGCATCTCAGCCCCAAGACAACTTCACCCCGGGACCAGGCAGCATCCGTCAAGCACCTGCACCGAGTCGCCGCTGGAAGCAGACCCCTATGTCCAGCGACGCCCTTTGAAGCCTCAGCACAGCCTGCCGCTGTGGAGCTGATAAACTGACTGAGAGCACATAGGGTTTGTCAACCGGCCAGGAGCCACCATGGTGAGCCAGATTCATACAGGATTACCCCAAGGGCAAAGCCGCCGCCAAAGCGTGGGGCGCCTTGCTTAGCCTGGAAGCACCAGTAGTGAAACCAAGTGCAACAAGAGCTGAAAAGCGTCTACAAGTATCTGCTCAATAGAATCACTATTGTTGAAGAGCCCATAGGGAACATCTAATTCCAATTACACAACCAGCAACTCACGGTGGAGGAGCTGGTTAGCAAAGTAGCTGGCAACGAACATCTCCAACGATGCCTCAACCGCATGGCACCCCTACGCACTGCTTCATCGGACTATCTCGCCCTGCTCGGTCGAGCTCCCCAACTCGATGAGGTGAGCGCATTCCCGTGATCACGGTGATCCGCACCCGAAGATTGCGTTCTTAGCCCAAAAGCCCCTCCCGGAGACACTTCAGGCGAAGGAGGGGGAGGATTCATGACAACAATTGTCGCAAAAGTTGAGCCGAAAGTCGAAACAAGTGGGGCGGTTAGCGGAGCAAAATGATGAATAATTGCTACGCCAAGCCGCTGTCGCCAAAATTGAACAAAGCCATTGCGCCGCAGCGGGTTCTCCTTACACAAGCGCCGTGAAGAACTGTTACCGCCAAGGGGGCGGTGATTGGGCTTTGCCGCAGAATGATTTGGTGATCGGCGCAAGTCGATCCATTCCCTTACCCACCGGATATCGGTCTCCTTCAAGGCGGCCGCTTGTTTCGAGGCAGAACTGCATGAGCATCGTCTCCAACTCGATCATCAACGCGGACGCGGAAGCCCGCTATCTCAGCCCTGGTGAACTCGACCAGATCAAGTCCTTCGTGGCCGCTGGTCAACGTCGTATTCGGGTCGCCCAGGTTCTAGGCGAAAGCCGCGAGCGCATCGTCAAAACCGCTGGTGGCGCCCTGTTTCAGCGGCGTCCCGACGTGATTTCTCCCGGCGGAAACGCGTACGGCGAGGAGATGACCGCTTCGTGTCTTCGCGACATGGACTACTACCTGCGCTTGGTGACCTACGGGATTATCGCCGGCGATGTGACACCCATCGAAGAGGTTGGAATCATCGGAGCGAAGGAGATGTATCGCTCGCTCGGGACTCCCCTCGATGCCATGGCGGAATCCGTGCGTGAAATGAAGTCGGCTGCCATGGGCCTACTCACCGGCTCTGACGCCGAGGAAGCTGGCTTCTACTTCGACTACGTCATTGGCGCCCTCTCCTGAGACAGCGTTCTTTTACTACTCCCCGCCACCAAAGCTGGATTCATGCAAGACGCCATCACGAACGTAATTAATCAGGCCGACGTTCAGGGCCTTTACCTGGACGACTCGGCTATGGGCCGCTTAGAGCAGTACTTCACCAGTGGTGAACTGCGCGTTCGCGCCGCTGCCACCATCAGCTCGAATGGTTCAGCAATCATCAGAGAGGCCGTGGCCAAGTCGCTGCTCTATTCGGACATCACCCGTCCCGGCGGCAACATGTACACAACCCGTCGCTATGCGGCCTGCATCCGCGACCTGGACTACTACCTGCGCTACGCCACCTACGCCATGCTGGCCGGCGACACCTCGATCCTCGACGAGCGGGTGCTCAATGGTCTCAAGGAGACCTACAACTCCCTGGGCGTGCCCATCGGCGCCACGGTCCAGTCGATCCAGGCCATGAAGGAAACCACCGCTTCCCTGGTGGGTCCGGATGCCGGCCGGGAAATGGCCGTCTATTTCGATTACATCTGCTCCGGCCTGGGCAACTGATCCCTGCCAGCGGCACACCCGAGGATCATCTCCATGCGTCTGTTCAAGATCACGGCCTGCATCCCCAGCCCGGAAAAGAGCCGCACACAGCGTGAGCTTCAGAACACCTATTTCACCAAATGGGTGCCCTACGACAGCTGGTTTGCTGAGCAGCAGCGAATCATGAAGCAGGGCGGCAAGATCCTCAAGGTGGAACTGGCCACGGGCCGCCGCCAACAAAATGTCGGCAACTGAGCTTCCGGCCAGGCTGAATTTCTTTAGCAATCCAGAGCCCGGCCCAAGCCGGGCTTTTTTATGGGCCATTTTTGGTTAACCATTCCCCACCGGAGGCTCGACAACCACCCCTGGTGCACGGCTGAATGGGGCCTCGTGATGGCGTTTTCCAAGCCATCCCCTCCATCTGCCATTGGCTCGAACCACAACCCCCCGTCGCAACAGCGAACCGCCCCCCCGTTCCAAAAAAGCTTGGGGCCTGTGGCCCTTGCCCTGGGAGCAGTGGCCAGCAGAAGCGCGCCTACTGCTGGCGTTGGTGGGCCTATGGAGCGGAATCGGCCTGCTTGTCCTCACCTCGGCCAGCTGGTGGGTCGCCGAACGGGAGATGGGGGATGGAGCCTTCTATCTCAAGCGGCAGCTGATCTGGATGGTGGCCAGCTGGGGATTGCTCTGGCTGGGTCTGAGCACCAGCCTGCGGCGTTGGTTGCATCTGGCTCCCCTGGGCCTGTGGGGCGGCATCCTGCTGATCGCGGCCACCCTCGTGATGGGCAGCACCGTCAACGGTGCCAGTCGCTGGCTGGTGATCGGGCCGGTTCAGCTCCAACCGTCGGAATTGGTCAAGCCCTTCCTGGTGCTGCAAGGGGCCGCCCTGTTTGCCCACTGGAAACGCATCGGCATCGACCAGAAACTGCTGTGGCTGGGGGTGTTTGGGGCCCTGATCCTGCTGATCCTCAAGCAGCCCAACCTCAGCACAGCTGCCCTTTCCGGCTTGCTGCTCTGGCTGATGGCCATGGCCGCCGGCCTCTCGATGCCCCTGCTGCTGGGCGCGGCCGGAGCTGGGGGGCTGCTCGGCATTGGCAGCATCATGCTCAACGAATACCAGCGCATCAGGGTGGTGTCTTTCCTCAATCCCTGGAGTGACGCCCAGGGAGATGGCTACCAGCTGGTGCAGAGCCTGTTGGCGATCGGCTCGGGAGGGTTGTTGGGGGAAGGCTTTGGCCTTTCCACCCAGAAGCTGCAATACCTGCCGATTCAGAGCACCGACTTCATTTTCGCGGTGTTTGCCGAGGAGTTTGGCTTTGTGGGCTCGGTGGGGTTGCTGCTGTTTTTGATGCTGTTTGGCTTCGTGGGGCTGCGGGTCGCCCTGAGCTGCCGCAGCAACCAGCAGCGGCTGATCGCCATTGGCTGCACCACCCTGCTGCTGGGCCAGTCGATCCTGAATATCGCCGTGGCCAGCGGCGCCATGCCGACCACCGGCCTGCCCCTGCCCCTGATCAGTTACGGCGGCAATTCCCTGATGGCCAGCCTGCTGGTTTGCGGCTTGCTGATCCGTTGCTCCCTGGAAGCCGGTGGCCTGGCCCCTACTCCCCGCCGCCGCCGCCCCGCACCTGCCCGATAGGCTGGATTCATGATCAGCCTTGGGCCCCAACTGGCCGACTGGGCCCGCACTAGCGAGGCCCTGCTGCAGCACTCCCTAGCCAGCCCCACCCCGAGCACCGTGGCTGTGGTTTTTGCCGGGGGTCTGCTCACCAGCCTGGGCCCCTGTTCCCTCTCGCTGCTGCCGGTGACCCTGGCCTACCTGGCCGGCTTCAGCGGCCCTGCCGGCAGCCAGGAATTGGAGCGCCAGGCCCCCTGGAAGCGCAGCCTCAGCTTTGCCGCTGGCATCGTGGCAGCCCTGGTGCTGCTCGGCCTGGTGAGCGGCTTCCTGGGCCGCATCTACGGCCAGATTCCCGGGCTCGTACCCATCGTGGTAGCCCTGCTGGCCCTGCTGATGGGCCTCAATCTGCTGGGCCTGCTCAGGCTGCCCCTGCCGGCGGGGCCCGATCCTGAGATTTGGCGCCGCAAAGTGCCAGCCCCGCTGGCACCCCTGGCCGCTGGCCTGGCCTTCGGCCTGGCTGCAACCCCCTGCACCACCCCCGTGCTGGCAGTGCTGCTGGCCTGGATGGCCCAGAACGGCAAACCCCTGGTGGGGATGCTGCTGCTCAGCAGCTTTGGCGCCGGCCAGGTGGTGCCGCTGCTGCTGGCCGGCACCGCCGCCGCCAGCCTGCCCGGCCTGCTCAGCCTGCGCCGCGTCGGCCAATGGGTGCCCCCGATCAGCGGGGTGGTGCTGGTCACCACCGGGGCCCTCACCCTGGTGGCCAACTGGCGATGAAGGCCCTCCCCCGGCTGGTGGCCCTGATCTCCGATCTGCGCCTGGCGATCGTGCTGCTGCTGGTGATAGCCATCGCCAGCGGCGTGGGCACGGCCATCCCCCAGCGGGAAACGGCGGAGTTTTACCACCGGCTCTACGACCCCCAGCCCTGGCTTGGCCTGCTGCCTGGCGAAGGGGTGCTGGCCCTGCAGCTCGACCACATCTATTCCAGCGGCTGGTTTCTGGGATTACTGGCCTGGCTGGCCCTGGCCTTGCTGCTGTGCAGCTGGCGGCGCCAATGGCCCGCCCTGCGGGCCTCGCTGCGCTGGATTGATTACCGCAAGCCGCGCCAACTCAGCAAGCTGAGCCTGGCCGAAAGCCTCGCCACCGACCAGCCCGCGGCAAGCCTTGAAAAGTTGGGGCAACTACTGGAGGGCAAGGGCTGGCAGATCCGCCTCCAGGGGGATCGCCTTGCGGCCCGCAAGGGGCTGCTGGGCAAGGTTGGCCCCCTGCTGGTACATGCCGGCATGGTGGTGCTGATGCTGGGGGCCGCCTGGGGGGCCGTGGCAGGCCAGCGTGCCGAGCAATACCTGGCCCCCGGCCGCAGCCTGGAGCTGATGGACAGCCGGGGCAGCAGCAAGCTCACCCTCGCCCTCGACAACTTCTCCATCCAGCGCGATCCGGCCGGCCGGCCAGAGCAATTCACCTCCCAGCTGCGCATCCTCGAAGGCGATGGCAGTGACGGCAGCCTGCTGAAACAGGCCGAGATCAGCGTGAACCACCCCCTGCGCTTCCAAGGGGTGACCCTCTACCAGGCCGACTGGACCCTGGCGGCAATCAGCCTGCAACTGGGCAGGAGTCCGCTGCTGCAGTTGCCC
>NZ_JAGQCQ010000001.1:0-43206 GCF_024346275.1 Cyanobium sp. BA20m-p-22 | reverse complement strand
GCACCGGGCTTTTCAGCAGGGCGCCACCGATGGTCTGGCGGGCGATGGCAGCCCAGCCCTTGGGCGGAGCCTGCTCATCGCTGAACGGTCCGGCAGCATTCAGCAGCACCACTCCGGCCGCCTGGTTCCCCAGGGCCGCCCCGGCGGCCAGGGCAGAAAAGCCGCCTAGGGAATTGCCAACCAGAACGGTGGGCCGGCCGATGCGCTCGGCCACGTAGGCGGCCAGCTGGTCGCGCCAGAGGGCGCCGCCGTAGGCCAGCTCCGCCGGCTTGGCGCTGCGGCCGAAGCCCAGCAGGTCGATGGCGTGCACCTCATGGCGCTGGGCCAGCACGGGGATGTTGTGGCGCCAGTGGTCGGTAGAGGCACCGAAGCCATGCACCAACAGCACCGCGGGCCCAGCCGGCCCCTCGGGCCCCTCGGGCGCAGCCGTCACAACATGAACGGGATGACCGGCGTAATTCCAGGGCTGGGGGTCAGACAGGCAAGCCACTACGTAGGTCACCGGGCTGATCGATGCTAGGGAGATCCGCGGTCGGCCATTGCTCTACCCCAGCCCCGACTGGACCCCGTTCCTGCCGGGGGTCGCCCTCTGGGCCCTGGCGCTCTACCTACCCCTGAGCGGGCCCCTAGGGCGCCTGGAGGAGGCCCTGGCCGCAGGCCCCCTGCCTGGGGCGGCCCAGCAACTGCTGCTGGTGCTCAGCAGCCTGTTGCTGGCCCTGGCTATCGGCGTGCTGGCCGACCTGGCCCTGAGCTGGGCCCTGGGCCCGGACTGGGCCAGCAGCCTCGGCCTGATCGCCGCTGGCTGGGGGCTGTTCACAGCACTCGCCAGTCGAGCCAGGGAAGACGGGGAATGATCGCCGGGGTACTTGCTCGGTAGGCGACGTAGTCGGGATGCAGTCTCTCAAGGGATCGCTCCTCCCGCCTGGCCTTGCCCCCCAGCACGGCGCAGAGCGCCAGCAGCAGGGCCAGGTGCAGCAGGCTGCCCAGGGCAAGGCTCACCCCCAGGGAGCAGAGCAGCAGGGCCTGATAGAGGGGGTGGCGGCAGCGGCCGTAGGGGCCAACGGTGACCAGGGCAGCACCGGGAATCGGATCGGGCAGGGGGGTAAGGCTGGCGCCTAGCCCCCAAAAGGCCTGGGCCGCCAGCGCCAGCCCCAGTAGAAACAGCAAGGCCCCGCCAAGGGCAACCGGCAGGGGCCAGGCGTAACCCCACGCCCCTGGAGCCGGCCAAGGCGGAAGCAGGTGGGCGGCTATCAGGGCCAACTGGGCCAGCAACCACCACTCGCCGCGGCGATTGTCGAACCAGCCACCCCAGCTCAGGCCCCAGCGCCTCGGCCCGGGGAACTCAGGTTGGGTTTTCGGCGAGCGGATCAAGATCGGGCCCTCCAGCACTAGCTCCTAAAACCAGTCTGAGCAGGATCGGAGCCAGGAAGGTGGTGCCAATCACCATCAGCAAGATGGCGGCTTCCAGGGGTTTGGTGAGCAGGCCGGCCTGGGTGCCGAGGCCGAGGAAGATCAGGCCCACCTCGCCCCGGGGCATCATCCCCAGCCCCACCACCAGCCGGTTGGTCTTCTCCTTACTTATGTAGCTCCAGCCGGTTGCCACCTTGCCGGCAATGGCGACGATGAGCAGGAAGGCCGCCACGATCAGGCCCTCCCGGTTGGCGGGGTTGAAGGGGTTGAGCACCGAGAGATCCATGCCGGTGCCGATGAGCACGAAGAAAATCGTGGCAAACAGGGCCACCAGGGGCTTGACCGTGTCCTGGATGGCGTGGGTGTGCTTGGAGGAACTGAGGATCAGGCCGGCGGCAAAGGCGCCCAGGGCCGCTTCCAGGCCGATGGCCTGGGCCACGAAGCAGCAGAGCGACAGCACCACGAAGGCCGCCACCACGACCTCACCAGGGGCCTTGAGCTGGTCGAGCAGCCAGTCGAAGCCAGGGGCCGCGGTGCGGCTCAGAAAAAGGGCCGCCGCCACAAAAACCCCCGCTGCTGCCACCAGCTTGAGGATCGGGCCCAGACTGAAGCCCTCGCCACCGGCCAGGCTCACCACCACGGCCAGGATCACGATGCCGAGGATGTCATCGAGTACGGCCGCGCCGATCACGGTCTGCCCCTCGCGGGTGCGCAGAAACTTCAACTCGCCGAACACACTGGCGGTGATGCCGATGCTGGTGGCGGTCATAGCCGCCCCGGCGAAAATCGACGGTATCAGCGGCACATCGAAGAGGTAATAGAGGCCCGCAGTGCCGAGGGCAAAGGGCAGCACCACGCCGGTCACTGCCACCGTGGTGGCCTGGGCACCCACCGCCACTAGCTCGTCGAGCTCGCTCTCCAAACCGGTGAGAAACAGCAGGGCAAACAGGCCGATCTGGGAAACCGCCTCCAGATTTGGGAAGGTCTCGGTGTAGATCTCCTGCACCATTTCCGGTGAGAGATCGGCCAGGGAGCTGAGCAAGCCCAGCCCCCAGCCGCTGAGCTGGGCCTGGGTGTCGGGGGGCACGATCAGGTGCAAACCGGATACTCCGATCAGCACGCCGGCGACCAGCTCGCCCAGAATCGTGGGCAGCTGGACCCGCACCATCAGCTCCGCCAGTAAGCGCGCAGCCACAAAAATGACCAGGAACTCCCCCACCGAGATGAGGGTTTCAGCCACCTCGGACTGATGACTGCCGATTTCGAGCAGTAGCGCGGGCAGACCCATGGAAAGAGAGCGTGGGGGCGACCCTAGGTGGACCGGATCCCAGATATGGGAATCCCATCTCTATCCGGGCTTAAAGCTGCTGCGTAGCAGCCATGGCTACGGTCAGGTTTAGGGATTCGTGCACAGGGCATGGCGGCAACGATGACCTCGGCCCAGCTGCAACTGCTCGACGGCTGGTGGCGGGCCGCCAACTACCTGGCGGTGGGCATGATTTACCTGCAGGCCAACCCCCTGCTGAGGGAGCCGCTGCGGCCGGAGCACATCAAGAACCGGCTGCTGGGCCACTGGGGCTCCAGCCCGGGCCAGGCCTTCATCTGGGCCCATGCCAACCGGGTGATCCGGGCCCACGACCTGAGCATGATCTACCTCTCGGGGCCGGGCCATGGCGCGCCGGGGGTACTGGCCCCCACCTACCTGGACGGCTCCTACAGCGAGATCTATCCCGACAAATCCCAGGACACCGTCGGCATGGGCCGCTTCCTGAGGCAGTTCTCCTTCCCGGGCCACATCGGCAGCCACTGCACCCCCGAAACGCCCGGCTCAATCCACGAGGGGGGCGAGCTGGGCTATGTGCTCTCCCACGCCTGCGGAGCGGTGTTCGACAACCCGGAGCTGATCGCCCTGGCCTGCGTCGGCGATGGCGAGGCGGAAACGGGGCCCCTTGCCACCAGCTGGCACATCAACAAATTCCTCAATCCCGCCAGCGACGGCGCCGTGCTGCCGGTGCTGCACCTCAACGGTTACAAGATCGCCAATCCCACCCTGCTGGCCCGCATCCCCCGGGCGGAGCTGGCCAGCCTGCTGCGCGGCTATGGCTGGGAGCCCTTGTTCGTGGAAGGCAGCGAACCGCTGGCGATGCACGCCGCCATGGCCACCGCCATGGACAACGCCATCGACCGGATCCAGCAGATCCAGAGGGAAGCGCGCCGCAGCGGTGATCCCACCGACGTCAGCCGCCCGGCCTGGCCCATGGTTGTGCTGCGCTCCCCGAAAGGCTGGACCGGGCCAAAGGAACTCAAGGGCAACAAACTCGAGGGCTTCTGGCGCAGCCACCAGGTCCCCCTGCCAAACCCCAAGGGCGATCCGGCCCAGCTGCAGCAGCTGGAGACCTGGCTGCAGAGCTACCGCCCCGAGGAACTCTTTGATGGCCAGGGCCGCCTGCGGCCCGACCTGCAAGCCCTCTCGCCCAGCGGACAGCGCCGCATGGGCTCCAACCCCCACGCCAATGGCGGCCTGCTGAGGCGCCGGCTGCTGCTGCCCCGCCTGGAGAGCTACGCCGTCGCCGTTTCCGGCCCCGGCAAGCTGGAACACGAAAACACCGCCCCCCTGGGCGAACTGCTGCGCGACACCATTGGGCTCAACCCCGATTCAGTGCGGGTTTTCGGCCCAGACGAAACCGCCTCCAACAGGCTTCAGGCCATCTACGAGCGCAGCAAGAAGGTTTGGCTCGAAGAGCTGCTTCCCGAAGACGCCAACGGCGGCGAATTGAGCCGCAGTGGCCGGGTGGTGGAAATGCTGAGCGAGCACACCCTGGTGGGGATGATGGAGGGCTACCTGCTGACGGGGCGGCATGGGCTTTTCCACACCTATGAGGCCTTCGCCCATGTCATTGCCTCGATGTTCAACCAGCACGCCAAATGGCTGGAGAGCTGCATACACCATGCCCCCTGGCGGGCGCCGATCTCCGCCTGGACCTGCCTGATCTCCAGCACGGTTTGGCGACAGGACCACAACGGTTTCACCCACCAGGATCCGGGCTTCATTGACCTGGCCGGCAACAAGAGCGGCGACGTGGTACGGGTCTATCTGCCCGCCGACGCCAACTGCCTGCTGGCCGTTGCCGAGCAGGCCCTGATGGAAACCAACGTCTGCAACATCATCGTTAGCGACAAACAACCCCATCTCCAATACCTCACGCTCGAGCAGGCGCGCGCCCATGTGGCCAAGGGGATTGGCCTGTGGAGCTGGGCCAGCAACGACGACTGCAACAGCGACCCTGAAGACCCAGCCGTCGTCATGGCATGCGCTGGCGATATCCCCACCAAAGAGACCCTGGCAGCTGTGCAAATCTTGCGCCTAGCGATCCCCAGCCTCAAAATTCGGGTGCTCAACGTGGTCAAACTGTTTGCCCTTACCCAACCCAGCGAGCACCCCCATGGCCTCAGCGATCGCGACTTCGACAGCCTGTTCACCACGGATCGACCGGTGATCTTCAACTTTCATGGCTACCCCTGGCTCATTCACCGGCTCACCTATCGCCGCACCAACCACGCCAACTTTCACGTGCGTGGATATAAGGAAAAGGGCAACATCAATACTCCACTAGAACTGGCGATGAACAATCAGATCGACCGTTTTAATTTAGTCATGGACGTTATTGACCGAGTGCCGGGGCTTGGCTCCCGCGCCGCCCACATCAAGGAGCGCATGAAGGAATCGATCCTGGCCAACCGCGCCTACGCCCACCAGCACGGCATCGATGCGGAAAACGTGACGAACTGGCGCTGGGACCTCGGCTCCGAGCTGGCCCATGACGCAGTATTACCGCGATGAGCGATCTCCAACCCAGCAACCTGCGCCTGCCGACGCCTGGCTGCTACGCCGAACCCGACCGCAGTGGTCTGACCGCAGACGACGTCTTCGACGGCCTGACCAGTCACCTCTTCTACACGCTGGGAAAGCTGGCCCCCACCGCCAGCCGCCACGACCTCTACATGGCGCTGAGCTACGCCGTGCGCGACCGGCTGATGACCCGCTACCTGGCGGGTATTGAAGCGATCAGCGCCACCCCTACCCGGGTAGTCGCCTACCTCTCGGCCGAATTCCTGATCGGGCCCCAACTGGGCAACAACCTGCTGATGCTCGGCATCCAGGAGGAAGCGGCCGAGGCCCTGCGTCGCTTTGGCATCAACGACATCAACGAGATCCTCGACGTCGAGGAGGAGCCGGGCCTGGGCAACGGCGGCCTGGGCCGGCTGGCGGCCTGCTTCCTCGAATCCCTGGCATCGCTTGAGATCCCGGCCACTGGCTACGGCATCCGCTACGAATTTGGCATCTTCGACCAGCTGATCCGGGACGGCTGGCAGGTGGAGATCACCGACAAATGGCTCAAGAGCGGCTGGCCCTGGGAATTGCCCCACCCCGACCAGGCCTGCTTCGTGGGCTTCGGCGGCCGCACCGAGAGCTACCGCGACGACGACGGCACCTACCGGGTGCGCTGGATTCCCAGCGAGCACGCCATCGGCATCCCCCACGATGTGCCGGTGCTGGGCTACCGGGTGAACACCTGCGACCGCCTGCGTCTGTGGCGAGCCGACGCCGCCGAATCCTTCGACTTCTACGCCTTCAACATCGGCGACTACTACGGCGCTGTCGAAGAGAAGGTGGGCAGCGAGACCCTATCCAAGGTGCTCTATCCCAATGACGGCACCGACGAGGGCCGCCGCCTGCGCCTGAAGCAGCAGCACTTCTTCGTGAGTTGCTCGCTCCAGGACATGATCCGCAACCTGGATGCCCGCGGCCTCCCCATCACCGACTTCCCCGACCACTGGGCGGTGCAGCTCAACGACACCCACCCGGCAATCGCGGTGGCCGAGCTGATGCGCCTGCTGATCGACGACAAACACCTCGAGTGGGAGGAGGCCTGGAGCATCACCAGCCGCGCCCTCTCCTACACCAACCACACCCTGCTACCTGAAGCCCTGGAGAAGTGGGGGCTCGAGCTGTTCGGCTCCCTGCTGCCCCGCCATCTGGAACTGATCTACGAGATCAACCGCCGCTTCCTGCAGCAGGTGCGCCTGAAATACCCAGGCAATGAGCAGATTCTGAGCAAGGTTTCGATTATCGACGAGGAGGGCGGCAAGGCGGTGCGCATGGCCAACCTGGCAACCGTGGCCTCCCACCACGTCAACGGTGTGGCGGCCCTGCACAGCGAATTGGTCAAAACCGAGCTGTTTCCTGAATTCGCGGCCCTATGGCCCGAGAAGTTCACAAACGTCACCAATGGGGTCACACCGAGGCGCTGGGTGGCCCTGGCCAATCCCCAGCTCTCAACCCTGCTGAACGAGTCGATCGGAGAGGGCTGGATCAACCGGCTCGACGAGCTGCGCAAGCTGGAGCAGTTCGTCGACGACACCGGCTTCCTGGAGCGCTGGGAGGCCACCAAACTGGCGGTGAAGTGCAAGCTGAGCCACTACATCCACAGCCACACCGGCGTGCTGGTGGATCCGGCCTCGCTCTTTGATGTGCAGGTCAAGCGCATCCACGAGTACAAGCGCCAGCACCTCAATGCCCTGCAGGTGGTAGCCCAATACCTGCGTATCAAGAACGGCCAAGCCGAGGGGATGGCCCCGCGCACGGTGATCTTCGGCGGCAAGGCTGCACCGGGCTACTACATGGCCAAACTGATTATTCGTTTCATAAACGGCATCGCCGAAACGATCAATGCCGACCCCGACATGGACGGGCGCCTGCGGGTGATCTTCCTGGCCGACTACAACGTCAAGCTGGGCGAGCGGGTCTACCCGGCCTCCGATCTCTCCGAGCAGATCTCCACCGCCGGCAAGGAGGCCTCCGGCACGGGCAATATGAAATTTGCCATGAATGGGGCCCTCACGATCGGCACCCTGGACGGCGCCAACGTGGAGATCCGCGAGCAGGTGGGGGCTGAAAACTTCTTCCTGTTCGGCAAAACCGCCGCAGAAATCTCCGACCTCTACCGGGGCGGCTATCGCCCCTGGGAGCTGATCGGCACCATGCCCGAGCTCGCCGAGATCCTGCGGCTGGTGGAGCAGGGCCACTTCAGCAACGGCGATGGCGATCTATTCAGGCCGCTGCTGGAGAACCTCACCGGCCGGGATCCCTTCTTTGTGCTGGCGGATTTCAACGACTACCTGCGAGCCCAGGCCGAAGTGGATCGCACCTGGGCAAATCGGGGCCTCTGGAACCGCATGTCCCTGCTCAATTCAGCCCGCAGCGGCTTCTTCTCCTCCGATCGCTCGATCAAGGAATACGCCGAACGGATCTGGAAAGCTGAGAGCTTCCCAGTAACTATCACTTGCGAGACGGATTAAGTCTTGCAAGACCAATTAAGACCTGCAAATGGGATTGGGGCTCAGCCCCGATCCGGCAGGTCCGGGGTCTGGTGCAGCAGGCGGTTTAGCCTGAGTCGATCGGCGTTGAGGGGATCGGGGGCCAGCTCTCCGGCAACCTCGCGGAATTTTTGTTCCACCTCTTCAGGCACGCGCACATCAAAGATGCGCTCCATCAGCGCCTCGATCGAAAACAGATGGGCGTTGATGTTCTCCAGATCGGCCATGGCCTGCTGCACCGCATCGGGCTCCACGGCCTCATCGGCCACCGCCCCGGGCCCCTGGGGGGCAGGCACTGACTGATTGGCAGCCGAATCGCTTGCCTCCTGCTGCTTCTGCAACTCCTCCATAACCCGACCCGCCAGGGTCCGAAAAGACTGCAGCGCAGCCCAACTGAGCTCCTGCTGCTGACGCAGGGTGGGATTTTCGCGGATCAGCCGGTCATGTTCCCGGTAAAAACGCTGGCAATCAGGGCATTGGCAGGGCTCTTCGGGCACCGCTTTCCCTTCCGTTCTCAAATTCCATTATGGCACTCATGCCGCCAGGGGGCCCCAGTCAGGCAGGTCTTCGCTGGAGTCGTCGATCTCGCCACTGGCGGCGGGCAGGGGAATCTCAATGGAAGACACCACATTGATCACGTCGCGCAGGCGCATCGAATCGGCAAACCAGCCCATGGCTTGCTCGGTGTCGCTGCGACGCTCCGCATCTGTGGCCTGCTCCTCGTGGGATTCAGCCAGAAGGGCCAGCCAGCAGAGGCAGCGGGCCTGCACCACTGAGAGATCCAGCTCGTCGGGCTGGCTGGCGGCGATAAGTTCGCTCTCCTGCTGCACCAGCAGCCGCAGACGCAGGTCATGGAGCTGGGTCACCGCGATCAGACGATTGGGACCACGCTAGCCCCGGTGGCCAAATTGAAAAGACCACTACCGGTAGTGGGCACTACCCGATTGCTCAGCGCCGTTGGCCTGCATGCGCCAGCTGGCCATCGAGCGGGCCAGGGGAAGGCCGCCCCGCTGCAGCACCGCCCCCACATGCACCGCCACGCAGAAGGCAATGGCCAGCCAGGCCACCAGATGGACGCCGTACACCCAGTGATCGAGCTCGCCCTGGCGCAGCCAGTCTTCCTGCATCAGCTTGCCGCTGCCCACCGCCAGGGCCAGGGCCAGCAGGGCCAGGGCGTTGGCCGGCTGCTGCAGGCGCCGCCGGCCAACGCTGATGGCATAGACGCCAAACAGCAGAGCCACCGGCCAGAGCAGGACCCCGGTGCTGCCGTGGAGGTCGATCCAGTCGCCGCCGATCCGCCAGGGAAGGCGACCCCAGCGGCCATCGAGGTTGGAGTACACCAGCAGCCCACTCAGCCAGGCCAGGGGCACCAAAACAGCGGTGGCCCCGTGCAGCAGCCTCAGCAGGGAAGGTTGGTAGGGGCGGCCCATCGGAGCTGGCGGCTGCAGAGCACTACTGGAGCACGGGGCTGGCGGGACTCGAACCCACGACCTACGGTTTAGGAAACCGTCGCTCTATCCGGCTGAGCTACAGCCCCCCGCGGAAATCCCCAGGGGGACCCGCAGCGGCATTATGGGACGTGAAAGCAGGTGAGGTGATCGCGATCAGGGTCTAACCGCCTCTTCGGAGCGGCTCGGGCGCCTGGTTGAGGAAAGTCCGGGCTCCCCAATGGCCAGGCTTGCTGGGTAACGCCCAGTGCGGGTGACCGTGAGGACAGTGCCACAGAAACACACCGCCGATGGCAGGGGGCTCGCCCCCCGCACAGGCAAGGGTGCAAAGGTGCGGTAAGAGCGCACCAGCAGCATCGAGAGGTGCTGGCTCGGTAAACCCCGGCCGGGAGCAAGGCCCAGGGACAACGGTTGGCCATGACACCCGTCCCGATTCAAGTGCGCCGCTCGAGGCCGCCGGTAACGGCGGTCCCAGACAGATGATCACCCCCCACCAGCTTGCTGATGGGAGAACAGAACCCGGCTTACGACCTGCTTTCACCCCCTTCCCCCAAGCCAGCCATGCGGCCCGAACGCCACCAGCAACTGGTTGCCTTCCTCCGGTCGTTGGGCCTGGAGTGCGGCGACCGCGACCTGACCCCGATCGAGGAAGCTCTCACCCACACCTCGGCGGGACGGGCCCACAACCACGAGCGCCTGGAGTTTCTGGGCGATGCCGTGCTGCGGCTGGCCGCAGCGGAATTTCTACAACGGCACCACCCCGGCCTGGGCGTGGGCCGCTGGTCAGCCCTGAGGGCCCAGCTCGTGAGCGACCGCTGGCTGGCTGAAATCGCCGAGCGCTGCGGCATCGAATCGGTTCTGCTGCTTGGGCCGATGGCCACTGGCGACAGCGCCGGACGGGCCACCGTGCGAGCGGAATGTTGCGAGGCCCTGCTGGGGGGCCTCTATGAGGCCTGGGGGGGCGGCCATGGCGGCCTAGAGCCGGTGCACTGCTGGCTCACCCCCCACTGGCAGCTCAGCGCCGCCGAATTGCTGAGCGATCCCGATCGCCATAACTGGAAATCGGCCCTGCAGGAATGGAGTCAGGGCCAGGGCCTGGGGCTGCCCCAGTACAGCTGTGCTGAACGCAGCCAGGTGCACGGCGATCCCCATCGCTTTGGCTGCACGGTGCAGATCCTTGGTCAATCCAGCCATACGGGCCTGGGGCCCTCCCGGCGCAGCGCCGAACAGGCGGCGGCCCGGGCTGCCCTGGCGACCATCAAGCCTGCTCGAGGGTCTTGATCGGCATGGTCACCAACTTGTCCCAGTTACCGCCCTCGAACAGCACGGCGGCCCGCTGACCGCTGATCCGCTGCACAAAGCCCCGGTAGCCGTTGTAGATGGAGCGGCCATCACGCACCACCACGGTGGAGCCAGGCAGGATCGGCAGGTCGGCCATGGTTGGGGCGAGGCGTGGGGCGAGGCGTCCAGCCATTATCGATGGCAAAGGCACTCTGACGGTTATCCAAGCAGTTATGGAACCAGCCACAGAAGCAGCTACGGACCTGATGGTGGTGGGCAAGCTGGTGGCCGCCCAGGGCTTGAAGGGGGAGCTGCGGGTCCTGCCCATGAGCGATTTCCCGGAGCGCTTCACCCAGGCCGGTCGCCGCTGGCTGCAGCTCAAGGGGCAAACCCCGCAGGAGGTGGCCCTGCTCGGCGGCCGCCAGCTCCCGGGCAGGGACCTGTTTGTGGTCAGCCTGGCCGCCATTGACAGCCGCGTCGCAGCTGAGGCCCTGGTGGGGGCCGAACTGCTGGTGCCCTCCGATGACCGGCCCAAGCTGGCCCAGGGTGAATTTCACCTGCTCGATCTGGTGGGAACCGAGGTGCGCCTGCTGGAGGGACAGCGGCCGATCGGCCGGGTGTGCAACCTGATCCATGCCGGCAACGACCTGCTGGAAGTGGAGCAGGACACCCCGACCGGTTCCCGCCGCCTACTGATCCCCTTCGTGACCGCGATCGTGCCGGAGGTGCACCTTGCAGAGGGCTGGATCGGCATCACCCCACCGCCAGGGCTACTGGACCTCTGAGCTGGCCCGAAGTGGCTGAATGGCCTTGAATGGGTCCACTTTAGGCGCTCCCATGCCCGTCAGCACCCTGGTTCCGGTGATCCTCTGCGGCGGCACGGGCACCAGACTGTGGCCCCTCTCGCGCGCCAGCTATCCGAAGCAATACTGGCCCCTGGCCGGCGGCGGCGAGGAAACCCTGCTGCAGCAGACCCAGCAGCGACTGGAGGGCCTGGAGGGGCTGGCAGCGCCATTGCTGATCTGCAATGAAGATCACCGCTTCATCGTGGCCGAGCAGATGCGGCAGATCGGCGTAGAACCGGCGGGGATCCTGCTGGAGCCGGTAGGCCGCAACACGGCCCCGGCGGTGGCGGTGGCGGCACTTCAGGCCACGGCTCAAGGCAATGACCCCCTGCTGCTGGTCCTGGCGGCGGACCACGCCATTCGCAACGCCGCGGCCTTCCGCGACACGATCACGGCCGGCGCGGCGGCAGCGGAGGCGGGCCAGCTGGTGACCTTCGGGATCGTGCCCACCGCGGCTGAAACTGGCTACGGCTATATCGAGGCAGCCGAGCCCCTCGGGGAGGTCAACAGGCCAGTGCCGATCGCCCGGTTTGTAGAGAAGCCCGATCGGGCCACCGCCGAGCAGTTCCTGGCCACCGGCCGCTTCACCTGGAACAGCGGCATGTTCCTGTTTAAGGCCAGCGCCATCCTGGCGGAGCTCGAACGGCTGGTGCCTGAGGTGGTCAGCGCCTGCAGGCTGGCCCTGGAACAGGACAGTGCCGACCTCAACTTCCTGCGGCTGGAGCGGGAAGCCTTTGCCGCCTGCCCCAACGTGGCCCTCGACGTGGCCGTCATGGAGCGCACCGACCGGGGCGCCGTGCTGCCCCTGGAGGCGGGCTGGAGTGATGTGGGCAGCTGGAGCGCCCTCTGGGAAACCGCCGACCAGGATGATCAGGGCAACGTGCTGCGGGGCCGGGTGATCCACGAAGACTCCCGCAACTGCTACCTGCGCAGCGAGCACCGCCTGGTGGTGGGGCTTGGCGTCGAAGACCTGGTGGTGGTGGAAACCGACGATGTGGTGCTAGTCGCCCACCGCAACCGAGCCCAGGACATCAAGGGGATCGTGAGCCTGCTGGAGCGCCAGGGGGCCCCGGAGAGCAAGGCCCACCGCAAGATCTATCGCCCCTGGGGCTCCTATGACGGCGTCACCGAGGGATCCCGCTGGCAGGTGAAGCGGATCGTGGTCAACCCCGGCGCCAGCCTTTCGCTGCAGATGCACCACCACCGGGCCGAACACTGGGTCGTGGTGCAGGGCTCGGCGCTGGTGGAAAAGGATGGCCAGCAGGAGCTGGTCAGCGAAAACCAGAGCACCTACATCCCCCTGGGCTGCCGGCACCGGCTAACCAACCCGGGCAAGATCCCTGTAGAGATGATTGAGGTGCAGAGCGGCCCCTACCTGGGCGAAGACGACATCGTGCGCTTTGACGATCGCTACGGTCGCACCGACCAAATCAGTTCGAATGTTACGAAGTAGTAATCAGCTGTTCAGTAATCAGCCGACCAATAATTAGCAGTTCAGCTCTCACTCCACGGTGACGCTCTTGGCCAGGTTGCGCGGCTGATCCACATCCAGGCCCCGGTGGGCCGCGATGTGATAACTCAACAGCTGCATTGGAATCACCGTGAGCAGCGGGCTCAGCAGTTCATCCACCACCGGCACCGGCAGCAGTAGATCAAATAACTCCGCATCAGGGCAGTTGGGGGCGACACCGATCAGCTGGGCGTCCCGGGCCTTGGCCTCCTGGGCATTGCTGAGGACCTTGTCAAACACCTTGCCCGGCATGGCGATCGACACCACCGGCACCTTGGCATCGAGCAGGGCAATGGGGCCGTGCTTCATCTCCCCCGCCGGATACCCCTCGGCATGGATGTAGCTGATCTCCTTGAGCTTGAGGGCACCCTCCAGGGCAATTGGATAGTTGATGCCCCTGCCGAGGAAGATCACATCCTGGGTGCCCTCAAACCGGTGGGCCAGGCCAGCGCAGCGCTGGTCGTGATCGGCCACCAGGGCCTCGAGCTGCTGGGGCAATTGCCGCAACTGGGCCACCAAGGCTTCCAGACCGGCGCGGCTGCAGCCCGAACTGGCGCCATGCTGCTCTTTGCCCAGCCGGCGCTCGGCAAAGGCCAGGGCCAGGCCATAGAAAGCCAGCAACTGGGCCAGGAAGGTTTTGGTGGCTGCCACCCCCACCTCAATGCCCGCTCCGATATCGAGGATGTGATCCACCATCCGGGCCAGGGAGCTCTCCGCCCGGTTGGTGATCCCCAGCAGCCTGGGGGCAAAGGCTGGATCAGGGATCAACTGGCGCCGCTCCTGCTCCATGGCCAGGGCCGCCAGGGTGTCTGCCGTTTCCCCTGACTGGGTCACGCCGATCGTGAGGGTGTGGGCGGAGAGCGGCGGCGGCGAGTAGCGGAATTCACTGGCATAGAAGACACTGGTTGGAATTCCTGCCAGTTGTTCCAGCAGGTAGGCCCCCACCTGGGCCGCATGGCGACTGGTGCCGCAGGCCAGGATCTGGATCCGCTCCACCCCCTCAAACACCTCCGCAGGCAGGGGCAGGGCCACCAGGGGGCCGGCCTCGCCGGGCAGCGTCTGCGGCAGGTGACGGGCCACCCAGAGCGCCGCCGTTTCCGGCTGCTCGTGGATCTCCTTGAGCATGAAGTGGCGAAAGCTGCGCTTATCGGCCACGTGCTCGGTGCCGCTCAGCAGGCTGGGGCTGCGCTCTACCCGCCCCCCGGCCTGGTCGTATAGCTCTATACCCAGCGGAGTGAGCAGGGCTACCTCGCCGTCCTCCATCGGCAGGATTGTGCGGGTGAAGCCAGCCAGGGCTGGGGTGTCGCTGGCGCAGAGGAATTCCCCTTCCCCCAGGCCGATCAACAGCGGTGCCGCCCGGCGCGCCACCAGCAGGGCCCCGGGGGCCTCGGCCCACACCACCGCCAGGGCATAGGCCCCCTGCAGCAGGGGCAACACCTGCTGCACCGCCTCCAGCAGCAGTGCCCCACTGGGCTTGCGACCCGCCGCCGTGAACCTTGCCAGCTGCCGCGCCAGCAGATGGGGGATCACCTCGGTGTCCGTCTCGGAGCGGAACAACACCCCTTCTGCCTGCAACTCCTCCCGCAGGCTGCGGTAGTTCTCGATGATGCCGTTCTGCACCACCGCCAGCTGGCCGCTTCCATCGAGGTGGGGGTGGGCGTTGCGCTCTTCAGGCTTGCCGTGGGTGGCCCAGCGGGTATGGCCTATGCCGCAGTGGCCCGGGGCGCCCTCGGCCTCAAAGCGGGCCGTGAGATTGACCAGCTTGCCCTCGGCCTTGAGGCAGTGGAGCCCCGCCCCATCCACGCTGGCGATACCAGCTGAGTCGTAGCCGCGGTATTCCAGCTGGCGCAGACCTTCCAGCAGCTGGGGAGCCGCCTCCCGGGATCCAATCAGGGCAACGATGCCGCACATAGGGCTGGGCCAGCGAAGAGCGCAACAAAAAAGCCCGGCAACGGGCCGGGCTTGAGCCTATGGGCCCTGGAGCCAAGGCAAAGCTGGCTCAGTAGGAAAGGCCCATCGAGCGACTGGTTTCATCGCCGAGATAGACGCGGATGCTGAGGAAGTCGGTAGGGCAGGCGGTTTCGCAGCGCTTGCAACCCACGCAGTCTTCGGTGCGGGGCGAGGAGGCGATCTGGCCGGCCTTGCAGCCATCCCAGGGCACCATCTCGAGGACATCGAGAGGGCAGGCACGCACGCACTGGGTGCAGCCGATGCAGGTGTCGTAGATCTTGACGGCGTGGGACATGGCCCGGTGAAGGACGGCTTGACGCCCAACGTACCCAAAGCCCCAGGCAAGCCTGCGGCGGCCCCCCGACCCCGTCACCCTTGTTCATACGGCGGCAGATGCCCTGCAGAGCGACCCGTAGAGTGCGTCGACTCTCAAAGCAGCCATGTCCCAGGAAGCGATCTTCGAGAAAGTGCGCTCGATCGTTGCGGAGCAGCTCAGCGTTGATTCCGGGGACGTGAAGCCCGAATCCAACTTTCAGAACGATCTCGGTGCTGACTCCCTCGACACCGTCGAACTGGTGATGGCCCTGGAAGAAGCCTTCGACATCGAGATTCCCGACGAAGCTGCCGAAGGCATCACCACCGTGGGTGATGCCGTCAAGTTCATCCAGGACAAGCAGGCCTGAGCCATTCCATGGTGCAGGGACTCCAGCGCGTCGTCGTCACCGGTCTGGGCGCGGTTACGCCGCTTGGCAACGATGTCAAAACCTATTGGGAAGGTCTGTGTTCCGCCCGCAACGGCGTGGCACCGATCACCCTGTTTGATGCCAGTCGCCATGCCTGCCGCTTTGCAGCGGAGGTCAAAAATTTTGATCCTTCCGGCTGGCTGGAGCCGAAGGAATCCAAGCGCTGGGATCGCTTCTGCCAGTTTGCCGTGGTGGCCGCCAAACAGGCCGTGGGCCATGCCGGGCTGACCATCGACTCCAGCAACCAGAATCGGGTCGGCACCGCCATCGGTTCCGGCGTGGGTGGCCTGCTGATGATGGAAACCCAGGCCCAGGTGCTGGCAGACCGGGGGCCCGATCGGGTCAGCCCCTTCTGCGTGCCGATGATGATCCCCAACATGGCCACTGGCCTGACGGCGATCGCCTTGGCGGCGAGGGGGCCCAGCAGTGCGGTGTCGACAGCCTGCGCGGCCGGCTCAAACGCCATCGGCGACGCCTACCGCCTGATCCAGCTGGGCCTGGCTGACGCCATGGTTTGCGGCGGGGCGGAATCGGCGATCACTCCCCTCGGAGTGGCGGGTTTTGCCAGCGCCAAGGCGCTTTCATTCCGCAACGACGATCCGGCCACCGCCAGCCGTCCCTTCGACGCCAAGCGCAATGGCTTTGTGATCGGCGAAGGGGCCGGCATTCTGGTGCTGGAAAGCCTGGACCATGCCCGTTTACGCGGTGCCCAGATCCTGGCCGAGGTGGTGGGCTACGGCATGACCTGTGATGCCCATCACATCACCTCTCCCACCCCCGGTGGCATCGGCGGGGCCGAAGCCATGCGGCTTGCCCTCAAAGATGCCCAACTCGAGCCCGAGGCCGTCGACTACGTCAACGCCCACGGCACCAGCACCCAGGCCAACGACAGCAACGAAACCGCTGCCATCAAGCGCGCCCTCGGCGACTGGGCCTACCGGATTCCGGTTAGCTCAACTAAGTCGATGACGGGCCACCTGCTCGGCGGCAGTGGCGGCATCGAAGCCGTCGCGGCCGTGCTGGCCATAGGGCACAACCTGGTGCCGCCTACGATCAATTACCAAAATCCAGATCCGGCTTGTGATCTGGATGTGGTTCCCAACCAGGCCAGGGAACACACCCTCAACGTGGTGCTCTCCAATTCCTTCGGATTTGGCGGTCACAACGTCTGCCTGGCCTTCCGCCGCATGGCGTGAGCACCCTCCCCTCCCCTCCACACCAGTCCTAGCCATGGTCGCCGCCCCCCCTACCTCCCTCGAGTCGCTCTGCGTCAACAGCATCCGCTTCCTGGCGATCGACGCGGTCAACAAATCGAATTCCGGTCACCCGGGGCTGCCCATGGGCTGTGCACCGATGGCGTTCGCCCTGTGGGACAAGGTGCTCAAGCACAACCCCAGGAACCCCAAGTGGTTCAACCGCGACCGCTTCGTGCTCTCGGCCGGTCACGGCTGCATGCTGCTCTACGCCCTGCTGCACCTCACCGGCTACGACTCGGTGACCATCGAAGACATCAAGCAATTCCGCCAGTGGGAGTCCCGGACCCCCGGCCACCCGGAAACCTTTGAGACCCCCGGGGTGGAGGTCACCACCGGACCACTGGGCCAGGGCATCTCCAACGCCGTCGGCCTGGCAATCGCCGAAGCCCACCTGGCAGCCAAGTTCAACAAACCCGGTTGCGAACTGGTTGACCACTACACCTACGTGATCATGGGTGATGGCTGCAACCAGGAGGGTGTGAGCAGCGAGGCCGCTTCCCTGGCCGGCCACCTGGGCTTGGGCAAGCTGATTGCCCTCTACGACGACAACCACATCACCATCGACGGCAACACCGCCGTGTCCTTCACCGAGGACGTGCTGAAGCGCTACGAGGCCTACGGCTGGCATGTGCAGCATGTGGCCGAGGGCAACACCGATGTGGCCGGCATCGCCCGGGCGATTGAGGCCGCCAAGGCCGTCACCGACAAGCCCAGCTTGATCAAGGTGACCACCACGATCGGCTACGGCTCGCCCAACAAGGCCAACACCGCCGGCATCCACGGCGCGGCCATCGGAGCCGATGAGGCCGAGCTCACCCGCAAGGCCCTCGACTGGAATTACGGGCTCTTCGAAGTACCCCAGGACGCCTACGACCACTGGCGCCAGGCGATCAGCCGCGGTGAAGCCCTCGAAGCCGCCTGGAACGCCAGCCTGGCCACCTACCGCAGCCAATACCCCGCCGAGGCGGCCGAATTCGAGCGCCAGCTGCGCGGCGAACTGCCCCAGGGTTGGGATTCGACCCTGCCAAGCTTCAGCCCCGCAGACAAGGGCCTGGCCACCCGCATGCACTCCTACAACGCCCTCAATGCGTTCGGCCCCAACCTGCCCGAATTGATCGGCGGCTCCGCCGACCTGACCCACTCCAACCTCACCGACATCAAGGGCGAGGCCAGCTTCCAGAAAGGCGGGGAGGCCAACCGCTACCTGCACTTCGGCGTGCGCGAACACGCCATGGCGGCGATCATGAATGGCATCGCCTACCACGGCAGTGGCCTGATCCCCTATGGCGGCACCTTCCTGGTGTTTGCCGGCTACATGATCGGTGCCATGCGCCTCTCGGCCCTGAGCGAACTGGGCTGCATCTACGTGCTCACCCACGACTCAATCGGCCTGGGAGAAGATGGCCCCACCCACCAGCCGGTGGAAACCCTCGCCAACCTGCGCGCCATCCCCAACCTGCTGGTGATCCGCCCCGGCGACGGCAACGAAACCATGGGGGCCTACCAGGTGGCCGTCACCAACCGCAAGCGCCCCACCGTGCTGGCCCTCAGCCGCCAGGCCATGGCCAACCAACCCGGTTCGGCTGCAGCCCATGTGGCCAAGGGCGGGTACATCCTCGAAGACAGCAACGGCAGCCCCGAGCTGATCCTGATCGGCACTGGTACTGAACTGGAGCTCTGCACCAAGGCCGCAGCCCAGCTGCGGGCCGAAGGCAAGAACGTGCGCGTGGTGTCCATGCCCTGCATCGAGCTGTTCGAAGAGCAGGGCGCGGCCTACCGCGAAAGCGTGCTGCCCGCCGCCTGCCGCAAGCGCATCGTGGTGGAAGCTTCCAGCAGCTTCGGCTGGCACAAGTACAGCGGCTTCGACGGTGACACCGTGTCGATCGACCGCTTCGGCGCCTCCGCCCCGGGGCCGGTTTGCATGGAGAAGTTTGGCTTCACCGTCGACAACGTGGTGGCCAAGGCCAAGGCGCTGGGCTGATCACAGCCCCAAGCTAAATACCAGATACCGCCCATGGCAGCCGCCATGGGCTTTTCATTTGCACAAGTTGAAACCCACAAAGCCGTGCAAAGTGACGAAAGCATTCAGCAGACGAAAGCAACGATCGTTCTGCCCACGTATAACGAGAAAGACACCATATGCCCCCTCATAGGGCAGCTCATTGGACTCAAGAATAATTTCAGCCTGGAAATACTGGTTGTAGACGACGACTCATCAGACGGCACCGCTGAGCTGGTCCGCCAACTGGCTCGCGAAGAACCCTGCATACGACTAATCCGCAGGCTGGGGCGCTCAGGCCTGGCAAGTGCGATCAAGGAAGGGCTCATGGATGCCACCGGTGACGTGGCCCTCGTAATGGACAGCGATGGACAGCACGAGCCAGCTTCTGTCTACCAGGCCCTCCATACCCTGATCAGGGGGGATCTGGATCTTGTGATCGGAAGCCGTTTTGCCGCTAAAGCACAAATCATTGGGCTAAGCAACCGGCGCACAATGGGCTCAAACTGGGCAAACAAATGGGCCCGCCTGAGCCTGCCCGAGGCCTACGCCAATCTCAGTGACTATATGAGTGGCTTTTTTGCCCTGCGTCTAGATACAATAATTCCGGTGATTCGCGCCGTAGACGTAAATGGCTTCAAATTCCTATATGAACTTCTTGCGGTGAGTCGGGGCCGGTTGAAGACCGCGGAAATACCCTTGCAATTCCAACCACGCTGCCACGGCGAGTCAAAACTAGATCTGGCCGTTTTCTGGGATTTTCTGATCTCAATACTACACAGTTTAAGCCTGAGAATTATACCCCGAAGGGCCATTAGTTTTGCCTTGGTTGGGGCCAGTGGAGTAGCTGTTCAACTCCTAACAACCCAGCTACTGGTGGGCGGATTTGGGATGCTGTTTCAGCAAGCCCTGCCCTTTGCGGTGATGACATCGGCGTGCTCAAACTATCTAATCAACAATACGCTCACCTTCCATTTCCAGCGCCTTAAAGGGGCGGCCCTTTTTAGGGGGCTGCTAAAATTCTCACTGGTGGCATCTCTTCCCGCAATTGCAAATGTAGGGCTGGCCTCTGGTTACTATAATCTTATCGCCAAAGATGCCCTATTTGCCCAGCTGGCCGGAATCCTGGTTGTCTTCGTATGGAACTACGCCGCCAGCAGCCGCTTCGTGTGGAATACTCCATAAAGGTAGCCAAACCAAAGGGCGCAAATGACAAAAAAAGCGGCTTTTCTTCTATTTAGTTTCACGGCCCTAAGGCTCCTGCTTGCATTTGTGTGGCCAGCAGGAATAGATGAGGCCTATGCGATATCCATCTCACCCGACTGGTCCCTTTCCTACTTCGACCATCCTCCGGCAGTCTTTACGATCGCAGGCCTTGCCCATTTGGCAAGCGGCAGCAATTCAGCCAGCATTCTGCGCATTCCATTTGTGCTACTTGGAACGGCAAGTGCTTGGCTTATATACGATATAACCCGGAGAGCCTACGACTGCTCAGCTGCTTTTTGGGCCCTGGCCTGGTATTCAATCGCTCCGTTCTTCCTGATCTCAGCTGGCCTATTTGTAGTGCCTGATGGGCCCCTTAATTTCGGCCTATTGGCGACCCTATGGATTCTGCTGCCAGGCATACTTGAGCCGAAATACAAACTAGAACCATTTCGATATGGGGCGGCAGGCATATTCTTAGCGATCAGCCTAGCATCTAAATATCAGGCAGTCGCCTTCGCGGCCTCAATCGGTATTTTTACCCTTTTAAACAAAAAGAACAGGGCATGGCTCCGCTCTCCAGCAATATTTACAACCATAATCATTGGCCTGGCCGGCCTAATTCCCATACTCATTTGGAATGGCTCCCACGATTGGATATCCTTTGGCTTTCAATCAGGCAGGGCTGGCAACGCCGGTCTCCAGCTTTTCCCACTGAACTTTCTTACGATCGTGGTCGGCCAGATGGCCTATCTGTTGCCGGGCACTTGGATAGTGGCAATGGCTTGCTCACTAAAAGGCGTTTCCAAAGCGAAGTCGCCCGCCGATTCCCTATTCAGCTGGTTGACCATAGTTTTGCCGCTGGCCTTCCTGTTAATCGCACTAGTGAGCGAGCGCTCCCTGCCCCATTGGTCGATGGGGGGCTTTCTTTTCGGCTTCCCGCTTGTAGGCCAATGGACCTCAAGACAAACTCAAACCCATCTCATTCTTATTAAAAAGGTGTGGGCAAGCGCCGCCCTACTCCTCTCGATTGCGGCCATAGGCGTAGGCCTTCAATTCAAGGATGCGATCTTTACAAGAGCCATATTTAAGGAGCCCCCATCCATAGATCGCAACTGGCAGCTACAAGACTGGGGTTCCCTGCCCAAGCTCTGGAATGATTTCGGCAAGCCAGCCAACATTGTCACCCGCAGCTGGATGGTTGGGGCAAAGGCTGGCTACACCTTGGGCCCAAGGGCAAAGATCCTCCCCCTTAACGACCCCCGCCATTACCAATTCATGGCCGCCCCCAACCAATCAGGATATTTAGCAATCGAACCAATTGATCCACGGATCAACGAGAAAGAGGCGATTAAGGCCTTCTCAGATTTACTTGCATCAAATGGCTGGGTGCCCCAGGGAGAGCCCGCAATCGTCGTACAAAGAAGCCAGAACTACTCTCGCTTTAAAATAATAGGAATAGGTGTTCGCAGGGCCGCTGGCAGCCAAGGAGCGGGGCTAAATCGCAACGGCTGATCAATGCGACTTAGGCCCCAAACCCACCTCGCCCCTTCGCTTAGACAGCCGCGGCCTCGCCCGCTTTTTGCTCCGCCAGCACCTGTTCAAGCCCAGCTAGATCCTCGTCGGTGATCTTGGTCTGCATCGGGCAGTGCTTGGGGCCGCACATCGAACAGAACTCTGCCTGTTTATAGATATCGGCGGGCAGAGTTTCGTCGTGGTATTCGCGAGCCCGCTCCGGATCAAGCGAGAGGTCGAACTGCTTGTTCCAGTCGAAGGCGTAGCGGGCGCGGCTGAGTTCGTCGTCGCGGTCGCGGGCACCGGGTCGGTGGCGGGCGATGTCGGCGGCGTGGGCCGCGATCTTGTAGGCGATCAGGCCCTCGCGCACATCCTCGGCATTGGGCAGGCCAAGGTGTTCCTTGGGGGTGACATAGCAGAGCATGGCCGTGCCATACCAGCCGGCCATCGCCGCGCCGATGGCGCTGGTGATGTGGTCGTAGCCGGGGGCGATGTCTGTAACCAACGGGCCGAGCACATAGAAGGGCGCTTCGCTGCACTCCTCCATCTGCTTTTTAACGTTGAACTCGATCTGATCCATCGGCACATGGCCCGGACCCTCAACCATCACCTGGATGTCGTGCTCCCAGGCGCGGCGGGTGAGCTGGCCGAGGGTTTTGAGTTCAGCCAGCTGGGCGGCGTCGGAGGCGTCGTGCTGGCAACCGGGCCGCAGGGAGTCTCCAAGGGAGAAGCTGCAGTCGTAGCGCTTGAAGATTTCGATGATGTCATCGAAATGGGTAAACAGGGGATTCTGCTTGTGGTGATAAAGCATCCACTGGGCCAAAATCCCGCCGCCACGGCTGACGATCCCGGTGAGGCGGCCCTTCACTAGCGGCAGATGCTCAATCAGCAGGCCGGCATGAATCGTTTGGTAGTCAACGCCCTGCTGGCAGTGCTTCTCGATGATGTGCAGGAAGTCGTCGGCGTCGAGCTTCTCAATCGAGCCATGCACGCTTTCCAGCGCCTGATAGACGGGCACCGTGCCGATCGGCACCGGCGAAGCGTTGATGATCGCCGTGCGCACCTCATCGAGATTGACGCCGCCGGTGGAGAGGTCCATCACCGTGTCAGCGCCGTATTTCACCGCCAGGCGCAGCTTGGCCACCTCCTCATCGAGATCGGAGGCATTGGGGGAAGCGCCGATGTTGGCGTTCACCTTGCAGCGGCTGGCGATGCCGATCGCCATCGGCTCCAAATTGAGGTGGTTGATGTTGGCCGGGATGATCATCCGCCCCCGAGCCACCTCCTCCATCACCAGCGATTCGGGCAGGTTTTCCCGCTTGGCCACATAGGCCATTTCTTCGGTCACCACGCCCTGGCGGGCATAATGCATCTGGGAATAGTTCGCGGTGCCGCGACGCTTCTCGATCCAGGCGCTACGCATGTGGGGCTGCAGATAGGGCGGGGCGCAGCCTGAGAGTGGTTTCACAATCCAGTTCCACTTCCCTGCGCCGGCATTACCCGGATCAGGTTCGGAGGGTGTGATCTCAGCCCGGTGCTGCACAGCTGATTAGGCCGGCAGCGGGGCACCCCTAGTGACATGCGAAACCTAGCAAGGCTGTAACCGGTTTAGCCCTGTAACCCGTTAAACGCCGCGGCCACCACCCGGTGATCGGCGTCAGTCTGGAGCTGCTGCAGCAGGGCACGGGCCTCCCCATCACCGTGCTCCCGCACGAGACGGCCGAGGATCTCGGCTCCGCCCACCCGCACGGTGCCATCGGCATCGGTGATCGCCAGCGACGCCAGCTCCAGCAGCCAGGCCGGATTGATTTCGGCCTGTTCGGCCAGGGCCGAGAGGATGCTGCAGCGCACCAGCCACTGCCGATCGGCTGCAAACAGCTGAAGCACAAGGGGCCAGGCCCGTTCCAGCGAATGGCTGACCAGGGAATTGGCTGCTTCAGCCCGCACATTGGCGTCCTCGTCGTGCTGGGCGGCGCCCACCAGGGCCTGCCAGCCGGCCTCGCTCTGCTTCACCCCGAGGCCGGCGCAGCTGAGCGAGCGCACCATGAAAACCTCCTGCTCCAGACCCAACAGCAACAGGGGCACGGCCTCTTCAACCGGCATCTGCCGCAGGCCCGCCAGGGCCGGCATGGCCCGGCTGGGATCGCCGGAGGCGATCGCCTCACGCAGGGCAGCGAGATCGGGCGAAGGGGTGTTCATTGGGGGCCATCCTGGCCCAGGGCCGCCAGCAGGTTGCGGCGGCGGCGGCGCCAGCCCAGCAGACTCGTCCCCAGCAGACCCGTTCCGATCAACAGGGCGGGCAGGGCCGGCAGGCGATCGACACCGCGGCGCTGCAGCAAAACCAGCAGGGACATCAAAATCAGCAGGGGGGAAGAGAGGGCCAGCAAACCCCTAAGCAGGGGCCGGTTCCTCATGGCCGCTGCTCCATCCAACGCAGCAGGCTCAGGGCGAGCACCCGTACGCCCACCGGCAGGGCCGCCTCGTCAGGGGCAAAGGAGTTGCTGTGCAGAGGGGCACAGCCCGCCGGCCCTGCCACCCCGAGTCGAAACATGGTGCCGCGGGTGTCCTCCAGCAGCTGGGCAAAGTCTTCAGCGCCGAGGGAGGGCTGCTCGAGCCACTGCACCTGGGAGCGGCCCAGCAGCTCCACCGCAGCAGCTGCCACCAGCTGGGTGAGGGCTGGGTCGTTTTGCACCGGCGGCGAGATGCAGCGATAGCTCACCCGCGCCTCGCCACCGTGGCCCCGGCAGAGGGCCTGCACCGTGTCTTCAATCCAGCCCGGCAGCTGGGCATGCACCTCGTTATCGAGGCAGCGCACCGTACCCAGCAGGCGCACATGGTCGGCGATCACATTGAAGGCCTTGCCGCCCTCGATGCGCCCGAAGCTCACCACCACCGGATGCAGGGCATCGAGGCGGCGGCTGATCGCCTCCTGTAGGCCACTCACCACCCGGGCCGCGATCCAAATGGCATCGGTGCTCTGGTGGGGCCGGGCGCCGTGACCGCCCTCACCCAGCACCTCCACCTCCAGCTCCCCCGCGGCCGCCGTAAGGCTGCCGCTACGCACGCCGATCGTGCCCACCGGCAGGCTTGGGAAGACGTGCAAACCAAACAGGCCCTCCACCCCGTCCATGGCCCCGTCGGCCCTCATCCAGGCCGCCCCCTGGGCCGTCTCCTCGGCGGGCTGAAACAGCAGCCGCACCCGGGCCGTGAGCAGGTGGGGCTGGCGCTGCCACAGCCCCCCCAGCAGGTGGGCCACCCCCAGCCCCACCGCAGTGTGCAGGTCATGGCCACAGGCATGCATCAGGCCCTGTTGGGTGGAGGCGTAGTCGAGGCCGGTGCGCTCCTCCACCGGCAGGGCATCCATGTCCACCCGCAGGGCCACCAGCGGCACCTGGAGGCCCGCCGGGCCCAGCTCCGCCAGCACGCCAGTGCGGCCCACCCCCTCGCGCACATCCCAGCCCCAACGGCGCAGCTCACCGGCAACCAGCGCGGCCGTCTGCTGCTCGTGGCCACTCAACTCGGGATGGCGATGGATGTGTCGCCGTAGCTGAATCAGCTCCGGCAGCACCTCTGCCAGGGCGGCCTCGAGGCCGAGCTCTTGCCAATTCAACCTGCAGGGTGTGGCTGTCATTCGTAGGCCGTCATGCGGGGGCCTTCATTCGGGGGCAGTCATTCAGGAGCCCAGGGCAAGGAATTGGGCTAGAGCTTCGACCGGCACGGGGGGCCAGCGCCGCGTCGATCGCAACCATTCTTGCTGCCGGTAGCGCGGATCGAGACCGGAGGCCGCAGCCCAGTTGCTCTCGGCCTCACCGCTGGCCCCCTTTTGCCACAGCAGGGCGGTGAGAGCGGCACGGGCATCGGCAAACAGTGGGTAGCGGCGGATCAGGTTGCGCAGCTCCCGCTCGGCCCCAGCTTTGTCTCCGAGTTGGAAGGCGGCCAGGGCGGCACTGGAGCGGGCCATGGCAAAACCAGGCCGGGCCAGGGAAGCCGCCTCAAAGCAGCGGCGCGCTTCCTGCCAATCGCCCAGGGAGCCATGCACGTTGCCGAGGTTGTAGAGGGCCGAGGCCCGCGGTTCGCCCGTGTCGCTGGGGGCCCGCTCCAGGATCCAGCGGTAGTCGGCCTCGGCGGCGGGCCAATCACCCAGGGCCTCCTCGGCCGTACCCCGGTTGAGATGGGGATCGGGGCTCTCGCTATCGAGGGCGATGGCCTTGGTCTGGTCGGCAATGGCCGAGCGGGGATCGCCCAGGGCCAGCAGCACGTTGCCCCGGTTGCTCCAGGCCGCCGCATCGTTTGGGGCCACCTCCAACACCTGGTTCCAGAGGGGCAGGGCCTCGGCGAAGCGCCCCTCCCGGCTGGCACTGAGGGCCTGGTCAAAGAGTTGGGGCAGCAGCAGCTGCACCCCCAACAGCAAAGCCAGCAGGGTGGAGATCACGAGCGGAGCCCGCTCATGCCGCGGCTCCGGCCGGCCAACCCAGGTGGCTGCGACCCGCCAAGGTGACCAGCCGGCCCCGCGGCGTGCGCTGCAGAAAGCCCAGTTGCAGCAGGTAGGGCTCGACCACCGCTTCGAGGGTTGCGGAATCTTCGCCCAGGCCCGCCGCCAGGGTGTCGAGGCCCACGGGCCCCCCGCCATAGGCCTCCAGCATCAGGGTCAGCAGACGCCGATCGCTGGCATCGAGGCCCCGATCGTCGACCCGATGCAGGCTGAGGGCCTCGGCCACCAGCGCCGGGCCGATGCGGCCATGGCCGCGCACCGATGCCACATCGCGCACCCGCCGCAGCAACCGATTGGCGATGCGGGGGGTGCCGCGGCAGCGTCGGGCCACCTCCAGAGCGGCGTCGGCCTCGAGCGCGATCTGGAGCAGGCCAGCGGCCCGCTCGACGATCGCCTGCAGGTCGTCGATGCCATAAAACTCCAGCCGCTGGATCAGGCCAAAGCGATCCCGCAGCGGAGAACTCAAAGCGCCGGCCTTGGTGGTGGCCCCCACCAGGGTGAAGGGCGGCAGCTCCAGGCTGCGGGTGCGGGCGGTGGTGCCCTTGCCCACGGTGAGATCGAGGCGGCAGTCTTCCATTGCCGGGTAGAGGATCTCCTCTGCCACCCGGTTGAGCCGGTGGATCTCGTCGATGAACAGCAGCTCATGGGGCTGCAGGTTCACCAGCAGGCCAACGATGTCGCGGGGGCGCTCCAGGGCCGGCGCACTGGTGATGCGACAGCGCACCCCCAACTCCTCGGCCAGCACCAGGGCCATGGTGGTTTTTCCCAGACCCGGCGGGCCGTAGAGCAGCACGTGGTCGAGGGCCTCCTGGCGGGCCCGGGTGGCCTCCACGGCGATGGCCAGCACCTGCTTGAGCTCGCTCTGGCCGATGTAGTCGGCAAGGCGCTTGGGGCGCAGGCCGTCTTCCCGGGCGATCGGCCCAGGCCCGGCCCCGACCTCGCCGACCACGGGGGTGGGATCCACCAGCCGCGGCTGGGAAGGCTGCGGGGATCCCGAGGAAACGATGGCCATGCAGCGAGGGTACCGGCAGCTCCCTAGGGTCGGAAGGTCCAGGGGAAGGATGCGGAGCAGCGATGGCAAAGGGCGGGGGCAAGAAAAACGCCAAGGCCCAGCGTGATGCCGCCAACAAGCTGCTGGCCGACAACCGTTTCGCCCGCCACCAGTACGAGATCCTCGAAACCCTGGAAACGGGCGTTGAACTGCTGGGCACGGAGGTGAAGTCGATCCGGGCCGGCCACTGCAACCTGCGCGACGGCTTCTGCCTGATCCGCAAGGGGGAGCTGCAGCTCCACAACGTGCACATCTCCCCCCACACCCATGCCGGGGCCTACTTCAACCACGAGCCCCTGCGGGTGCGCAAACTGCTGGCCCACCGGCGCGAGATCGAAAAACTGCGGGTGGCCCTCGATCAGAAGGGCCTCACCCTGATCCCCCTCAACCTGCACCTCAAGGGGTCCTGGATCAAGCTCACCATCGGCCTGGCCAAGGGCCGCAAGCTGCACGACAAACGCCACGAGGAACGGCGCAAGCAGGACATCAAGGACGCCAAGGCGGCCATCGCCCGGCTCTGAGTCGGGGCGCGGCCTGCCCGACTGGAATCAATTGACTGGCGGTTGCACCGGCGGCGGCGGGGCGACGGCAGGCGGTGCGGGAGCCGGCCCGGGCTGGAGCTGGGGCCGCTCCAGCTGGTCCGGCGGCGCCGGGGATGAGGGCTCGGGGGCGGCCGGCGGCGGGGCCACCTGGGGCAGGGGCGGATCCGCCCGCAGGGAGAGGGTGATCAGGGCCGGAGCCACACCCTCGTTCGTGACCAGCAGCTGGACCGGCGAGCGTTTCTGCGCCCCCAGGCTCACCACCCGCAGGGGCCCCTTGGCCTCCAGCAGGTCGCCATCGGGGCCGAAGACACTCATCTGCATCAGCGGCGAGCCATTCACCCCCAGCACCAGCCGATAGCCGGCGGGCAGCCGCACGGGGAAAAGGCGGGCCCCCCCGGCCTCCACCTGGGCCGAAAGCACCCGGGTTTCCAGGGGCTGGGCCTGGATCGCCTCGATCTGCACATTGGCCAGACCCTGCTCGGCTGCCGCATACCAGAGCTGCCGGAAGGGTTCAGCCGGGATGTCGGCGCCGGGCCGGCCCGGCAGCAGGTTCTGGGCACTGCCCGAAACCAGCTGGCGCAGCACCGCGGGGCTGAGCCCCTGGCTCACCAGGGACTGCTGGCGCCGCTCCCAATCCCCATTGGTGTAGCTGCCGAGGCGGCGGCGGATGTCAAGGGGAAGTTGCTCCACCCTGGCCAACCACTCCTCGGCAAGCTCGTTCCACACCTTGCGCAGGGGAGCCTCCTCGAGGGAATCGCCCGGCAGGCGACCACCCCGCTCAGGAAACTGGGCGAGCAGGCTGGCATCCACCAGCTTGAGAAACCAGCCCCGGTCAATCTGCAGGGCCCGTAACCGGTTGAGCAGCTGCTGGCGCTGGTCTACCTCCGCCGGCGGCAGGCTGGTGGGCAACTGCAGGGCCGCATCGGGGGTGGTCAGGGCCACCCGACCGCGGCTCAGCCACCACCAACCCAAGGCAGTGCCGACCACGGCCGAGAGCACCAGGGCGATCACCACCGGCCAGATACCGCCCTCGGCGGCCTCCTCCCGCTCCTCGAGCCGGGTGCGCGGGGCGGCGGCTGGGGCTGGGACTGGGGCCGGTTCGGGCTGGGGTGGCGGAGCGACCAGCACGGGCAGCACCGGCGCCGGCGCCGCTGGGCGTTCGGTCACCGGTGGTGGCACCAGGGCAACGGTGCTGTCGGCCCGGGGCACCGGGCCCGTGCTCTCAGGCATGGCCAGGGCCTGGAAAGCTGCCAGGGCCTTGGCCGCAGAGGCAAAACGCTCCCCCGGCTGGCGCAACAGCAGGCGGCTGATCTGGGCCTGCAGCTCGGGTTGGCCGGCCAGGGTGGCAGGCCAGCGCCAGGCAAGGCTGACCGGATCCAACAGCCTGGCGGGCCCCTCACCACTCAGCAGCACCAAAGCCACCACGCCAAGGGCATGCAGATCCATCCACGGCTCGCTCTGGAGCAGGTGGGTGCGCTCCGGCGGGGCATAGCCAGGGGTGGCCTGGGCCGCACCAGCCACCGAGCCGAAATCAATCAGCACCGGCAGGCCATCGCTGTCGCGGCGCAGCAGGTTGGCGGGGCTGAGGTCGCCGTGCACCAGCTCCTGGCTGTGCAGCACCGCCAGCACCGGCAGCAGCTGGCGCAGCAGCAGCAACACCTCGCCGGCACCAAACACCAGCTGCCGTGCGGCCCGGGCCTCGAGCAGTTGCTGGTAGGTGCGGCCTCCCTGCCATTCGCGCACCAGCCACAGCCCCTCGGCGGCCTCGATCGCCGCCCCCATGCGCGGCACCTGGGGATGGAGCACCCCCTGCAACCGGCCCCAGCGCTGACGCGCCATGGCCAGATCGATTTCCCGCCCCAGTAGGCGCAGGGCCATCGGCGCCTCTGCCGCCAGCAGGTCGCTGGCCCGCCACAACTCCCCCTGTACTTCAGCCCCGCTGCCCAGGCTGAGGCGCTCTTCCAACCGATAACGCTCGCCGATCAGCTGACCCTGCTGCGCCGCCATCAGCCCACTCCTGCCAGGCAGCGCTCAGGTTGACGCAGACCCTTGGCCGCGAGCCAGTCGGCTTCATAGAGCCGCGACCGGTAGCGGTCGCCGCTGTCACACAACACGGTGACGATCGTGTGGCCGGGGCCCAGACGCCGGGCCGTCTCCACCGCCGCGGCCACATTGATGCCCACCGAGCCGCCCAGGAATAGGCCTTCGCGCCAGAGCAGCCCGTAGATCGTGTCGAGGGCGGCCTGGTCATCGATGCGCACGGCATCATCAACGGGGGATCCCTCCAGGTTGGCGGTGACGCGGCTGTTGCCAATCCCCTCGGTGATCGAGCTGCCCTCGCTCACGAGCACTCCATCGGTGGCCCAGCTGTAGAGGGCACTGCCATGGGGATCGGCCAGGACGCAGCGCACCGCCGGGTTCTGCTCCTTGAGGTAGAGGGCCACGCCGGCGTAGGTGCCGCCGGTGCCGGTAGCCGCCACCCAGGCATCCACCCGACCGCCGCTCTGCTGCCAGATCTCCGGCCCGGTGGAGTTGTAGTGGGCGCGGCGGTTAGCCAGGTTGTCGAACTGGTTGGCCCAGACGGCGCCGGGGGTCTCCGCGGCGATGCGGCCCGAAAGCCTCACGTAGTTGTTGGGGTCGCGGTAGGGCACCGCCGGCACCGTGCGCACCTCGGCGCCCAGGCTGCGCAGCAGGCCGATCTTCTCCGCCGACTGGGTGTCGGGAATCACGATCAGGGCCCGGTAACCGCGGGCATTGCAGATGTGGGTGAGGCCGATGCCGGTGTTGCCGGCCGTACCCTCCACCACCGTGCCGCCGGGCCGCAGCAGCCCCTGCTCCTCCGCCTCCAGCAGAATGCCCAGGGCAGCGCGGTCCTTGACCGAGCCCCCGGGGTTCATGAACTCGGCCTTGCCGAGGATCTCGCAGCCGGTGAGCTCACTGGGGCCCCTGAGCCGGATCAGGGGCGTGTTGCCGACGGCGCCCACGAACCCCGAAGTGATGCCGGCCATGCCCACGTGCTGTGCGTGGCGAGATCGTAGGCAAGCCCTCTAGGGTCAGACCTGATTTCAGCCCGAATTGGCGGCAGCGGGATGGGACAGGAGCTGGCGGCGCGGTACATACGGGGACGCCAGCAGAGCCTGGCCCTGGTGGCCCCCCTGCAGCCAGAGGACCTCTGCCTGCAGGGGATGGCCGACGCCAGCCCGCCCAAATGGCACCTGGGCCACACCACCTGGTTCTTTGAGCAGTTTGTGCTGCGGCCCCAGCTGGAAGCTGGCCTAGCGGGGGCCTATCAACCAGCTCCCGAGACCTGGAGCTTTATTTTCAACAGCTACTACGACGCTGTCGGCGCACGCCACCCCCGGCCCCAGCGGGGCCTGCTGAGCCGCCCGCCCCTGGCCGAGGTGCTGGCCTGGCGGGCGGAGGTGGATGGGGCCGTGCTGGCCCTGCTGGCTCAGCTGGATCAGGGTGCCCCCCAGCTGGAGCTGGTGGAGCTGGGCCTGCAGCACGAGCAGCAGCACCAGGAGCTGCTGCTGATGGACCTGCTCGATGGCTTCAGCCGCAACCCCCTGGAGCCGGCCTATGGCCGCGAGCCGGAGGACGCCAGCCCCAGCCTGGCCGGGGAGCCCGAGCCCCCCTGGCTGGAGCACGGCGGCGGCCTGGTCGAGATCGGCCACTCCGGCGGCAGCCTTCATTTCGACAACGGCTTTCATTTCGACAACGAGGCGCCCCGCCACCGCCAGTGGCTGGAGCCTTTCGCCATCGGTAGCCAGCTGGTGAACAACGGCGCCTATGGGAACTTCATTTCCGACGGCGGCTACCGCAGGGCCGAGCTGTGGATGAGCGAGGGCTGGGCCGTGGTGCAGGAGCGGGGCTGGCAGGCGCCGCGCTACTGGCGTGGGGGAGATGAATTTGGCCTGGCAGGCCGCCAGCCGCGGCGGGCGGAGCAACCGGTGCGCCACCTGAGCTGGTTTGAGGCCGACGCCTTCGCCCGCTGGGCCGGGGCCAGGCTACCCGGCGAGGCCGAATGGGAATTTGCCGCCACCAGGGGGGGCCTGCCGCAGGCCTTCGGCCTGCTCTGGCAGTGGACCGCCAGCCCCTACCGGCCCTATCCAGGTTTCGTTCCGGCCTCCGGTGCGGTGGGGGAATACAACGGCAAGTTCATGAGCTCCCAGATGGTGCTCCGCGGCAGCTGCTTCCTCACCCCCAGCGGCCACGAACGACCCACCTACCGCAACTTCTATCCGCCGGCGAGCCGCTGGATGGCGGCGGGTCTGCGCCTAGCCCGTGATCTCACCTGATATTTCGCCAGATATGCCTCCAGATATGTGTCCAGAGCAGCAATCCCAGCTGATCAACCTGCATCCACCGGCCGCCGACATGCGCCGCCTGGTGGTGGCCGGCATGGAGCGCCACCCCCGCCAGTTACCGGCCTGGCTGCTCTACGACGCCGAGGGTTCCCGCCTGTTCGAGGCGATCTGCGAGCAGCCCGAATATGGCCTGACCCGCACCGAAACGGCCCTGCTACAGGCCCGGGCCCCTGAGCTGGCGGCAGCCCTGGGCCCGGGGGTGCTGGTGGAATTCGGCGCAGGCAGTGCCCGCAAGGTGGGGCCCTTGCTGGAGGCCCTGGGGCCGCCGGCCTACGTGGCCCTCGACATCAGCCCCCACCACCTGGAGGTCGCCTGCCGGGAGCTGCAGGCCCGCCATCCGGCGGTGCCCGTGCTCGGCATCTGCTGCGATTACAGCCAACTGCAGCAGCTGCCAGACCACAGCCTGCTGCGGGGCGAGCGGCGGCTGGGCTTCTACCCGGGCAGCTCAATCGGCAATTTCAGCCCGGTTGAGGCGAGCTTGCTCCTGGCCCAACTGCGGGGCCTACTTGGACCGGGGGCCCGGCTGCTGATCGGCATCGACCAACCCAAGCAGGTGACACGGCTGGAGGCCGCCTACAACGATGCCGCCGGGGTTTCCGCCGCCTTCGCCCGCAACCTGCTGGTGCGGCTCAACCGAGACCTAGCCGGCAACTTCGATCCCCAGGCCTTCAGCTACAGCGCCCGTTGGCAGCCCGAGCACAGCCGCATCGCCATGGCCCTGGTGAGCCGCAGCGCCCAGAGCGTGCAGCTGGCAGGCCGCAGCTGGAACTTCAGCCCAGGGGAGGAGCTGATCACCGAATACAGCTTCAAATACACCCCAGAAGCCTTCCTGGCCCTGGCCTCCAGCGCCGGCTGGCAGGGCGCCGGCCGCTGGAGTGATCCGCGGCACGACCTATCCCTGCACCTGCTGGTGACGCCAGACTCCTGATCCCAGACCCCAATCACAACCATGGGCCGCGAAGAACAACGGGCCGCCATGCGCCAGGTGCGCGAGGGACTGATCAGTGAATTGGAGGAGCTCTACCGCAACGCCTTTGACCGGATCGGCAACCAGGACCTGGGCGAAGGGGCGATCGCCCGGCTCACCCAGCTGCTGCTGCGCTCCCGCGAAGCGGCAATAACGCCGCTGCAGCAGGAAATCGAGGCCCCCCTGATCACCACCCCAGCTGGGCAGCCAGCACCATGAGCAGCTCGAGCTGGTTGGATCAGCTGGAGGCGCGGCTCGACCAGCAGCTGGAGGCCTTCCTCGCCGCCAACCCCAGCCAGGAGGCCCTGCTGGAGGAGCAGGGAGCGCGCGATCGCCAGGCCCGGCTGGTGGGTCAGCGACGCCAGTTGCAACGGCAGGCGGAACAGGAGCGCCAGGCCCTGCTGCAACTGGCCGACGAGATTCGGCGCTGGCAGGAGCGGGTGGTCAAGGCGCAGGCCGCCGGTGCCACCGCCCTGGCCGAGCGCGCCAAGGCCCACCAGCAAGGCCTGATGGAGCAGGGCCGCCAACGCTGGCAACAGCTGGGCGAGCTGGGGGTGAGCTTCGCGGCGGTGGAGCGCGACCTGCGCGACCTCGACAGCCGCTCGCGCCCGCCAAGGACCTCCAGCCTGGAGCAGGACTGGGCCGCCTTTGAAGCCGACCAGGCCCTGGAAGAGCTGCGGCGGCAGCAGCGCTGAAGATGCGGGGCCACCGCCCAGGCGGGTTTTCCGGCGGGGGCGGCCAAATTCGGTGTCTCCTCAATTCCGTACAGGCTGTACTGAAGCTGGGAGAGCCCACAATCACGGCCGCTGGAGCTGATCGAACCTGCTTGGGTTCAGGCCTTGGGAGCGGGCGGCACCAGGCTCACCCCTTCCGGTGGTGGGGTGGGATCGGGATCGGCGATCAGCATGTGTTGCAGAACTATTTCCGGACGTTCGCTGTCGCGCCAACGGATCCGGTAGGCAGGCATCTTGGTGCCTCGACTGGTGGTCTGCTCGACGGGCTCCATCACCCAGCCCCGACGAGAACGACCCTGGGGATTGCGCTTCACCACAGCGTCCGCGTGTTTGAAGCGAAAACCGACGCGCTCGCCACTCATGGAATCGTTGGCCCCCAGATGGGGCAGATTGCCTACTGGCGCAATTATCCCATTGTGGCCGGCCGCGCCTCAGGGCGCAGCAGCGGGAAGGCGATCACATCGCGGATCGAGGGGCTGTCGGTGAGCAGCATCACCAGCCGATCGATGCCAATCCCCAGACCCCCGGTGGGGGGCATGCCCACCTCCAGAGCCTGGAGAAAATCCTCATCCACCGCCTGGGCTTCCAGGTCGCCTGCCGCCCGACGGGCCTGTTGGGCCTCCAGGCGCTGGCGCTGGTCCACCGGGTCGATCAGTTCGCTGAAGGCATTGGCAGTCTCGCGGCCGGCGATGAACAACTCGAAGCGCTCCACCAGCCCCGGCTTGCTGCGATGGGCCCGGGCCAGGGGTGAATTCTCCACCGGGTAATCGAGCACGAACGTGGGCTGGATCAGGTTTGCCTCGACCCGCTGGTCAAAGGCTTCCACCAGCAGGCGCCCCACCGAATCGGCCAGGGCCGGCACCTCCAGCCCCTGGGCGGCCATCGCCGCAGCCGCCTCGGCACGGCTGCTGAAGGAGTTGAAGTCGAGCCCGGTGGCGTCCTGCACCAGCCCGTGCATGGTGGCCCGCCGCCAGGGGGGGGCCAGATCGATTGCCGTGCCCTGGTAGCTGATCAAGGTGGTGCCGCACACCTGCTGGCACACATGGGCAAGCAGCTGCTCGGTGAGCAGCATCATGTCGGTGTAGTCGGCGTAGGCCTGGTAAATCTCCACCGAGGTGAACTCGGGGTTGTGGCGGGTGCTCACCCCCTCGTTGCGGAAAATCCGGCCCAGCTCGTAGACCCGCTCAAAGCCCCCAACCACCAGCCGCTTGAGGTGGAGCTCGGTGGCGATGCGCAGGGTGAGGGGCAGATCGAGGGCGTTGTGGTGGGTTTCAAAGGGCCGGGCGTCGGCACCGCCGGGCACGCTCTGCAGCACAGGCGTTTCGATCTCCAGAAACTCGCGCTCATCCAGCCAGCGGCGCATGGCGCTCACCGCCAGGGCCCGACGGCGGAAGGTTTCTCGAGTATGGGGCGACACGATCAGATCGAGGTAGCGCTGGCGGTAGCGCTTCTCCACATCCGCCAGGCCATGCCACTTATCAGGCAGGGGCTGGAGGGATTTGCAGAGCATGCTCCAGCTCTTGAGCTTCACCGAAAGCTCGCCCCGGTCGGTGCGCCGCAAGCTGCCGACGACGCCGATCAGGTCGCCGGCATCTACCAGGGAAGTGAGGTGGGCGAAAGCACCGGGTGGGGGCGCATCAGGAGAGGCCGCATCAAGGGTGGCCTTCTCGATGAAAAGCTGAATCGAGCCGCTCTCATCGGCCAGGGTGAAGAAGGCCAGCTTGCCCATCACCCGACGGGTCATCACCCGGCCCGCAACGGACACCTCAACGTCCCGCTCCTCCCCATTGGCCAGATCCAGGTGGGCCTGCTGCAGAGCAGCGGCGCGATGGGTGGGCTCAAAACGCAGACCGTAGGGGCCCTGACCCAGGGCCGCCAGGGCGGCAGCTTTCTCGAGACGGGTCTCGCGCAGATCCGACAAGGCAGGCAGGGGGCTGAAGCGACCCATCCTGCAGGAGCGTCAGCTGCTCGCCGCCAGAGTCAATTCGGCCATCCGCTGGGAGGCATAGCCGGTGCCCCGCACCGTGAGGATCAACTCGGGGTTGCGGGGGTCGGGTTCGAGCTTGCCGCGCAGGCGGGCCACATACACATCCACCACCCGCAGATCGGCGGCCCGGCGGGGGGGATAGCCCCAGAGCTGCTCAAGGATCTCAGCCCGCGGCACCACCCGACCCGGCTCCCGAAACAACAGCTCGAGCAGGCTGAATTCCGTGTAGGTGAGGCCGATGCGCTCCCCATCGCGGGTCACCTGGCGGCGGTTGGTGTCGACCACCAGATCGCCGACGCGCAGAACCCCACTGCCGCTTGGAACCTCCCGGGGCTCGGCCGCTGCGGAACCCCGACCCACCCGGCGCAGGATGGTGGCGATCCGGGCTTCGAGCTCCTTGGGGCTGAAGGGCTTGGGCAGGTAGTCATCGGCGCCGAGGTCCAGCCCGGAAACCCGCTCGGCGATCGCATCGAGGGCCGAGAGAAAGATGATTGGCACGCAGGACTCGGCCCGCAGGCGGCGGCAGACGGCGAAGCCATCCAGCTTCGGCAGCATCACGTCGAGCACGATCAAATCTGGCTGCTCCTGGTGAAACAGGGTCAGGGCCTCCTCACCATCCTCGGCGCAGATAACCCGGTAGCCCGCCAGCTGGAGGCGCATCACCAGCACCCGCCGCACGGCCGCCTCGTCGTCCACCACCATCACGGTGGCCCTGGGCTCAGCCTGGGAATCGCCGGTACTGGGCCTGTCCTCCAAGGGCATGGGCGAAGCGCCGAGATGAAGAATCGCAACCATACCCCTAGGCGCGTCCCCCGGTCATCCCCCAGAACCCCGCCCCTGGAGCCACTCTGACTACTTTTAAGGATTTCTACAGAAACAGACAGAACCTGGAAACCCTGATATCAGCCCCAGCGGGCCCGGGCGTAGCGGTTCCACTCATCGGCAGCAGTGGCCAGGGCGGCATCACTGTCCACCTGACCCAGCATGGCCCGCTGCAGCTGGGTGTAGACGATCGCCTGCAGCCGCTTCACCCCTGGGCTGGCCGGCACCAGCACCCTGGCCCGCCGCAGGGTCTGGGCCGAGAGCAACCGCGCCCGCAGCACCAGGGACTCCTGGCCATTCGGCTGGGCAGTAGCCCCCGCTGGGCCCAGGGCAGCCTCCAGCGAGGCCTCCAGCTGCTGGAGCGCCACCTGGTTGGAGGGCAGCACCCTGGCCTGCTCGGCAAAGGCCAGCTGGTTGGGGCCGTTGGTGAGAAAGAGGGCGAAGCGGGTCGCCTCGGCCGCCAGGGCGCTCTGCCTGGGCACGACCAGGTTCATCACGGCCACGTTGGCCTCACCGCCGGCCCCGCTGAGTGGCACGTAGGGAGCCGTCACGGCGGCGATCCCCGGGGCGTTGGTCTGCAGGTTGCGCAGGAAATCGGGGCCGGTCGCCACCTGGGCCAGGTCACCCGATTGGTAGAGCTCAATCGCCCGCCGGTAGCCCTGGCTCACCACCTCGCGGGGCAGCAGGCCGCGCCGGTAGAGGTCGCTCCAGAAGGCGAAGGCACGCCGACCCGCCGGGCTGTTGAATGCGGCCCGCTGCTGCCCGTCGAGCAGTTGCACCCCCATCTGCACCAGGATCTCCAGCAACTCGGCGGAGTCGTCGGGCACGACGGTGACAAACAGGGCGTAGCGGCCGGTGCGACGGCGAACCGCCTCCGCATAGGCCGGCACCCCACTCCATTGGAGGGGCGGGGCGGCATAGCCGGCGCGCTCCAACAGCCGGCGATTGGCCATGCTGATTCGGGCGGTCAGATACCAGGGGATGGCGAACTGCTCGGCCGAAGCCCCTACCCCCTGGCGCCCCGCCTCCCAGATCGCTGGCAGGTAGGCCCCGGCGGCTCCGGCGGGCAACACCTCGGTGAGGTCCCGCAGCCCCCCCTTGCTGGCCAGGTTGGCAGCGAAGGGGGGGTTGAGATTGACCAGGTCAGGGGCGGTGCGGGCGAAGACCGCAGCCAGCAACTTGCGTTCCACCGAGCTCCAGGGCACGTCGGTCCAGCGCACCCGGATGCCGGGGTTCTGGCCCTCCCAGGCCGCAATCAGCCCCAGTACATAGGCGTTGAACTTGGGGGCCAGGTCCAGGGTCCAGAAATTGAGCACCCGCCCGTCAGCTCCCCCGGGGCCGGGCCGAGCGCAGCTGCCCAGGCTCGCCGCCAGCAGGGCCGTTCCACTGCCCGCGCCGAGCAGTTCCAGAAATCGACGCCGGCCCAGCTCGCCTCCCATCAGCTCAGCTTCGCCCCCCCAGGGTCTGGCGCCGCCAGAGCAGCAGCTGGAGGGAACACAGAGGTGGTGCCAAAAGGGCCGTCAGCAGGGTCTGGGCCAGCCAGGTGTGCAGGGCGGGCAACAGGGGCCAGCCACCCGCCAGCAGGCTCTGCAGGAGCAGGCTGCCCCCCACCAGGGCCGCGCCGATCAGGGCCAGCAGGCCAAGGCTGAAACTGCGCTCGATCGGCGGGCCAAGGCGCCCCATCCGGCCCCACCACCAGCCCAACAGGGCCAGGGCTGGAATCTCACTGATCGGGCCCAGATGCAGGCCGTCAAGCACCAGACCCAACCCCAGGCCGGCCAGGGCACCGGACAGGGGTCCATCCACCAGCGCCCAGGGCAAGAGCCACAACACGGCCCAGGCTGGCGCCACCCCGGCGAGTTTCAACGGACCCGGCGAAGCCAGCACCAGCCAGGGCACCAGCAGGGCCGTGGCCAGGCACCTTCGGTGGCGGGTCAGCTGACTCACGGCACCAGCACCTGCACCCAGTCGACCGCATCCAGCGGGGCACTGAGCTGCACCACCGCATCGGTGGCCGGCACCGCCCGCTCATCGACTGTTTGGATCACCCCGACGGTGAGGTTGGGCGGGACCAGGGTGCTGGCCGGCGAGGTGACCACCACATCGCCGGGACGCACGCCGGGATCCTTCTCCAGAAAGCGCAGCAAGGGCCGGCTGGTGCCGATCCCCGTAAGTAGGCCGTGGCGCTGGATGCGGCCCACCCAGACCCCCACGCGGCTGCCCGGATCGGTGAGCAGAGCCACCGTTGCCGTGCTGGGGGTGACACTGGCCACCCGGCCGATCAGGCCCCCTGGTGCGGTCACGCTCATGCCTGGGCGGACGCCCTGCAGGGCGCCGCTGCCGATCACCAGCTGCTGCCACCAGCCCCCGGGTTGGCGGGAGATCACCGGCGCCGACACCATGCCCTTGCCGCCTGTCTGCAGCTGCAGCAGCGAGCGCAGCCGGCGATTGTCCACCTCCAACTGACTGAGCCGGGTTTGGCTGTTGAGAATCTCGGCACTGCGCAGCCACTCCCCCTGGGCGCTGCCAGGCCAGAAGGGCCGACTCAGCAAGGCGTAGGCGTCAGCAAAGCCAGCCCCCTTGCTGAGCCTCACGGCCAACAGGGCCAGCAACAGCAGCACCCAGGGCCAGGCCTGAAGAATCCCCCCCAGGGCGGGGAGGCGTTGCCGGCGGCCTGGCGGCATGGAGCTCAGACGGTCTGGCGGGCGAAATCAGGGGTATCGAGCACGCGCTCCAGCCGCTTGTAATCCTCAAGCACGATGCCGCAGCCATTGACCACGCAGAGCAGGGGGTCCTCGGCCACATGGGTGAGGATGCCGGTCTCGTGGCTGATCAGGTCGGTGATGCCCCGCACCTGGGCGCCACCGCCGGCCAACATGATGCCCCGATCGACGATGTCGGCTGCCAGCTCGGGCGGGGTGCGCTCCAGGGTGCGTTTAACCGCCTCGACGATCACGTTGAGGGGTTCGGCCATCGCCTCGCGGATGTCGCCAGCGCGCACGTTGATGGTGCGGGGCAGGCCGGAGAGCAGGTGCAGCCCACGCACATCCATCGAGGTGCTGTCGTGGGGGTCGTCGGGGAAGGCGGAGCCGATGCGGATCTTGATGTCCTCGGCGGTGCGCTCACCGACCACCAGGTTGTGCACCTTCTTGAGGTAGACGCCAATCGACTCGCTGAGCTCATCTCCGGCGACCCGCACCGACTCGCTGATCACGGTGCCGCCCAGGCTCAACACCGCCACTTCGGTGGTGCCGCCGCCGATATCGACGATCATGGTGCCCACCGGATCGGTTACGGGCAGGCCCGCACCGATGGCCGCCGCCACGGGTTCGTCGATCAGATGCACCTCCCGGGCGCCAGCGAGACCGGCTTCGCGCACGGCCCGACGCTCCACGCCGGTAACGCCACTGGGGATGCCGATCACCAGGCGGGGAGCCATGATCCCGCGGCCCTCGTTCGCCTTGAAGATGAAGGTCTTGATCATCTGCTCGGCCGCGTCAAAGTCGGCGATCACCCCATCTCGCAGCGGCCGCACGGCCCGGATGTTGCCCGGGGTACGGCCCAGCATCAACTTGGCCTCATTGCCCACCGCCAGGGGCACGCCCCGCTCGAGATCCATGGCCACCACGGAGGGCTCCTGGAGCACGATCCCCTTGCCTGACACGAAGATCAGCGTGTTGGCCGTGCCCAGATCAATGCCGATGTCCCGCGAAAATCGAAACCGACGAAAAAACACGGACGTCCGCCTGCAAGGGCTGAATCATAGGGGGGTGTTACAGACGGCCCGAACGGTGGAACTGATGAAAGGTGGCAGCCCAACCGGGTGCCCCATCATTGACTCAACAACACAGGAGACAGCGCCATGGGCGTCAATTCAATAACCCTCGTCGGCCGGGCCGGCCGCGACCCGGAAGTTCGCTACTTCGAATCGGGCAGCGTGGTGGCCAACCTCACCCTGGCCGTGAACCGCCGCAGTTCCGGAGACGAACCCGACTGGTTCAACCTGGAAATCTGGGGCAAGCAGGCCCAAGTAGCCGCCGACTACGTCCGCAAGGGAGCCCTGGTGGGCATCATCGGCAGCTTCAAGCTGGACCGCTGGACTGACAGGGCCAGCGGCGAGGAGCGCACCAAACCCGTAATCCGCGTCGACCGCCTGGAACTGCTGGGCTCCAAGCGGGACGCCGAAAATGGCGGCGGTATGGCTGGAAGTGGCATGGCTGGAGGCGGCTCCAGCTTTGGCGGCGGCTCCCCCAGCGAAGAGGAAGTGCCCTTCTGAGCGCCAGGCGCCAACAAATAGCCCTGCAGGCCAGGCTCCTGGCCTGACTGAGGTGGTGTGCTCCAAGCCCGCCGTTCGCACGCATGTGCGGGCGGGCGGATCACACCACCTCAGGCGGTACCCATCAGTAGCGGTAGTGCTCGAGCTTGTAGGGCCCTTGCACCGGCACGTTGATGTAGGCGGCCTGCTCGGCGCTGAGCTCGGTGAGCTTGACGCCGATCTTCTCGAGGTGCAGCCGCGCCACCATCTCATCGAGATGCTTGGGCAGCACATACACCTGCTTGTCGTACTGGGCACCCTTGCTGAACAGTTCGATCTGGGCCAGCACCTGGTTGGTGAACGAGTTGCTCATCACGAAGCTGGGGTGGCCGGTGGCGCAGCCCAGGTTCACCAGCCGACCTTCAGCCAGCAGGATGATCTTGTTGCCTGAGGGCAGCAGGATGTGATCAACCTGGGGCTTGATGTTGTCCCAGGGGTACTGCTTGAGCGAAGCCACGTCGATCTCGTTATCGAAGTGGCCGATGTTGCAGACGATCGCCTGATCCTTCATCTGGATCAGGTGCTCGTGGTTGATCACCTTGAAGTTGCCGGTGGCGGTCACGAAGATGTCCACATCGCCCACCACGTCGTCGAGGCGAACGACGCGGTAGCCCTCCATGGCGGCCTGCAGGGCGCAGATCGGATCGATTTCGGCGATCATCACGGTGGCGCCCAGGCCCCGCAGCGACTGGGCCGAACCCTTACCCACATCGCCGTAGCCCATCACCAGGGCCACCTTGCCGGCCACCATCACATCGGTGGCGCGCTTGATGCTGTCCACCAGGGATTCCCGGCAGCCGTAGAGGTTGTCAAACTTGCTCTTGGTGACCGAGTCGTTGACGTTGATCGCAGGGAAAGGCAGTTCGCCGGCCTTCTGCATCTGGTAGAGGCGGGCCACGCCGGTGGTGGTCTCCTCGGTGACGCCCTGGATGTTGGCGTAGATGCGGGAATAGAAGCCGCTCTGGGCAGCCAGCTTCTGGCGAATCGAGTTGAAGAGGGCCGTTTCCTCTTCATTGGAGGGGTTATCGAGCACCGAGGGATCACTCTCGGCCTTGGTGCCCAGCACGACTAGGCCGGTGGCATCGCCGCCGTCGTCGAGGATCATGTTTGGGGTACCGCCGTCGCCCCACTCGAGGATACGGTGGGTAAAGGCCCAGTACTCGTCAAGGCTTTCGCCCTTGTAGGCGAACACCGGCACATCGGCAGCAGCAATCGCCGCGGCCGCGTGATCCTGGGTGGAGAAGATGTTGCAGCTGGCCCAACGCACCTCGGCGCCGAGGGCCACCAGGGTTTCGATCAGAACGGCCGTCTGGATCGTCATGTGCAGGGAACCCGCAATGCGCGCTCCCTTGAGGGGCTTGTCGGAGCCGAACTTCTGGCGCAGGGCCATCAGGCCAGGCATCTCGGTTTCGGCGATCGCAATCTCCTTGCGGCCAAAATCAGCCAGGCCGAGATCGGCAATCACATAGGTGTTGGTGCTCTGCAGTGCAGGAGCCGTGGGGGTAGCCACCATGGGTTTTTACTGGGTGTACTGCTCGCTCCCGACTGGGAGGGCGTGGTTTGGAAATATCTGCGGAGACGCCGAGGCTTCGGGCTCGCTATCGACCAATCTACAGCTGTGTAATCAATTGCTGTGAGCCTTTACCTCGCCGACGCCGCCGCCACCTTGGCCTTCGGCCGGCAGCTGGCATCCCGGCTGCCCCCCGCCAGCACCCTGCTGCTGCACGGCGACCTGGGGGCCGGCAAAACCTGCCTAGTGCAGGGCCTGGCCGCCGGCCTGGGCATCGACGAACCGATCACCAGCCCCACCTTTGCCCTGGCCCAGCACTACCGGCTGGCGGGCATCAGGGGCCCAGCTGGCGACGCAACTGGTGGCGGGCTGGTGCACCTCGATCTCTACCGGCTGGACCTACCCGCCGCCGCCGATGAACTCCTCGCCCAGGAGGAGGAGGAGGCGCGCGCGCTCGGCGCCCTGCTAGCGGTGGAGTGGCCCGAGCGACTCAGCGGCCTACCTGCCAATTGCTGGCAGGTGCACCTCAACCTGGCCGACCCCCACAACCCCGATGCAGGGCGCCGGCTCGAGTTGAGCGCACCAACTTGATCAGGCCCGCAGCTGGAGCCGCTCCAGCAGGGCGGCAATGATCCGCCCATTGGCCGCCGGAAAGGGGTATTTGTCCAGCTGCTCGGGCCGCACCCAGAGCACCTGCTGGGAGGCCAGGGGCTGGGGCGCCCCCGAGCGCCAGGTGCACAGGTGCACCACGAAGCGCAGCCGCTTGGGGCCGTAGGCGTGCTCGATCACGACCAGCTCCTCGCCCACCTCCACCGCGATCGCCAGCTCCTCCTCCAGCTCGCGGCGAATGGTTTCGGCGATCGGCTCGCCGGGCTCCTGCT